>NZ_DASWWZ010000049.1:0-18325 GCF_036405755.1 Schlesneria sp. | reverse complement strand
CCAGAACTGAATTCTGCTTTTGGGAGTGTATGCATACTTGCATCCCGGATGACGATGCCAGAAGCAGCCATGAACAAGTACCGCGACGCGATAACGAGGCAGTACGATGTCGGGTTTTCCAGGCAGATCAATTCGATGGATGCGGAATCGGTAGCCAAGTCCGTGCAGAAGTGATCGTACCTGGAGTTCCGGGCTCGTATCTTTGCTGCGAATTCTCGACATGTTCCAGCTTCGATGCGATTTCGTGATTCGGTCAGTCATAGGAATCACCCCTTTACAAGTGGGTAGACTGCTTCGGCAATCTGATATGCCAGAAGCGGTGGAACCGCGTTGCCCACTTGCAGATATTGCTGAGATCTGCTTCCGCAGAAAAGATAGTTGTCGGGAAACGTTTGAATCCGAGCCGCTTCGCGTACTGTCAGACTTCGGCACTGCGTCGGATCGTAATGGATGAAGTAGTGACCATCTTTTGCCATGTGGCTGGTAATTGTCGTGCTGGGAAGACGTCCGATCTGGACGCGGAATCGATCACAGAAGTGACCGTCGTGGAGCGCTTGATCAACATTCTTGTGCGCAGGCAGTAAACTCGGCGGAAAATCCTTCAGCGTTGGGGAGCGACCAGAACGCGCCGCAAACGCGGCTGAAAAAAAGTACCGATGGAGGTCTTCAACGATATGCGCGCGCGTATGATGATTGCATATGCCGGTGAGTTTCGAATCGATGAACCAGTCGGCGCGGTGATCACATTTTTGTTCTCCGTGAATGAATTCCGCTCCACGATCTGCATGTGGCAGTGTGATTTCATCAATCTGTCCAGCAATGTGTTTTTCCAGACTTTCGCCATCTAGCTGACGCAATTCTCGAAACCATTGGCTCTTTCGAAGAAGACAGATGGCTTCTTTCCACGACGTTTTAGAGTCCTCTTGACGTGAAAGCCCGCTCCTCAATCGAGGAAGCCTGCCGATGACCTTGGACAATGAAACACCCGGTCCGGGCTTCAACCGACAACTCGATGTCATTCGCACATCAGTTCGGACACCAAGCATGATCACCCGATGGCGAGTTTGCGGGATTCCATACCGCTCGCTTTGAATGATGAAATCGCGCGGGTCTCGTGGTCCCGCAGCAGCCGGACATTGGACCAGTGAATGAATTCGGTACTCGACATTTCCGGCGTGCGAACGAGATGACAGTCCTGCTGCGAATGAAGGTTTCGACAGATCATCCAGCATTCGGTCAAAAACCGAGACACCTTCGAGTTTGGCCGAAAGCAATCCTTTTACATTCTCCATGATAAATACTGGAGGGCGGTGAACCGCCAGAATCCGAAGATACTCCCGGTAGAGGTGAATTCGTGGATCATCCGCAGCCATTCCTCCCCGCCGCGATCGACCAACGATGGAATAGGCTTGGCATGGGGGACCGCCAATAAGCAACCAGTTTTCCGCGCCGCCAAGTGCGGCTTTCACGCGTCGATCAAGGTCTGTTTCTGGGACAACTCCAAGCTCAGCATTCCACGCCTCCGCTTGAGCTTGTTTCGCCTGATGATGGTATCTACCAAATAGCTCCGACCGCGAGAGAGCGTCTGGAGCACTCAGGTGTTCGTAGTAGCCTCGAGGAGCTTCCCCGGGTGCGAACTGCCGGAAGAATGCCCGCAGTTCAAGCGTACGGTGGGCAGACTCTTCCTTTTCGACAGAGAGAGCGATTCTGTATGCCGGAACCCCAGGAGAGCGGCAAAAAGCCGCAAACCCTTCTCCTAAACCGCCTGGGCCTGCAAACAGATCAATAATCGGAACACGTTCGGTCATCAACGAAGCCACGAGGATTGTTTCAAAGTTAAAATGAGAGTCGCGCCAGTTCACTAACAGCGTACCCGCAAAACCATTCAAGTCAGGGATTCTTGTTGGGCGGTTGCGTGATTGGCAAGCCTCAACTCGAATACTCGATGAAGTCTGCGAGATTTGACAGTTCGAACGGAAAATTTTGGTGGGATCGCCAACGAATATCACCGATCTCGGACACGCGTAAGCTGGATTTTCCAGACATCAGCGGCCTGTCACGATTTTCAAATCTAAACGGCGGATTGAGAGAATGCGCGAGGAAACTTGTAACGAGACTTGGCGAATTTCCCAAACTTGATTGCACACACAACCAGTTACTCAACGACGTCGATCCGAGCGAACCCAACTCGTGAAGCGGTTTATCCGAGTCCCATATGATTTGAAGGCCGGAGTTGAGCGAGCTTGAATCGAACATGTTGGGTGAGACCATCGATCATTCGTTGCTCCGCTTTGCAAAACCACCTGGCCTGCCGGTGATTTCCGTACCAGTTGTAATAAGAATCAGGTTTGTAGGGGGCTGAGCGTGTGGGCCTGGAGCGGAAGGACGACACCTCGCCATTGATTCGCTGTGTCTTATTTGACAAGCTTGAGACGTTCGGACGATTGCGTCGAATTTTCGCGGACAGTGGCTATGGTCGACATGGACTACCTAAGTGCGTCAATGCGTTATTCGGGTCGGTCTTCCCGCCGTTCATTTGTGCGATGCCGACTGTCCGGACTTTTTCACTCCTTGGCATCCTTGACGAGGCTGTAGGGGTAGTTGGTTACTGTTTTCCAGGCCAGTTCTTGTAATGCGCGGTTGAACTTCTCGTTCCATGCTTCCTGCTTGGCGCTTTTCAGCATGTCGGGGAGGGGCAGGCCTACGGGGCTCTTTCCGTAGAGCACGGCGAAGTGCAGATAGGAATTCAGGGCTTCCAGTGGCGCGGACGGGTGGACCGGGTCTACGAATAGCTCACTTTGTTTGGTCAGGCCGGGCCATTGCTGCTCGGCGATTTTGCTTCGTAGCGTCACCATCGCTTGAACGCTGGGGACGAGGGCAAGAATTTTCTTGCCGTTACCAAACTTTTCGTTGATGGCGTCGGCCTGCGCTTCACCCGCCTTGATGTTTCTCTGATTGTATCGCTTGAGTTGCTCGGTTGTTTTTTCTTTGTCGACGTTGTCGAAGGCCCCGTTGGGGAAGTCCTGGTTATCGATGTCGCCACCGCCCCAGGAGAGCTGGACGATGAATCGCATGTGGGGATTATGCTCCAGCCCCAGCTTGACGAAATTCTCGATCCCTTCGTCGGGGAACGAAATGGGCGACATCACGAACACATCGACTTCGCCGGTTTTCAGGGCCTTTTTGGCCTCATTCTTGTCGTCGGCCAGGTTCCAGTGCTGAAGGGTCCGGGATGCACCGAGGGATTGAAGCCCGACCAGTTGATGACCCTTAATCCCTGCCGCTTCAGCCATCTCTCCCAGAGGTTTCGGAACGTACCACATCAAGCTGTGCGATGCGTAGAACACACGCAAGCCCTTCGGTGCCGCAGCGGGCGGATCTGGCTGGGTGACTCGTTCACTGCTTCCCACCTGTGCTGACAGTGGGCCGGGCAGCGTGGCAGTCCACCCGATGAGGACGACTGCAGCGAAGAGACCCTGAGTGAGTCGGTTGAACTTCTTCATTCCGTTCCCCAATTCTGGAGGTTCGTCGATCGATGAAACCTTATGAATCCATCTTACGGACGAATAGGATTCGGAAGGAAATGACTGAGACGTATTTTCCCGGTCGACTGTTGTGACTCGGATTTCGACCTGATACCGAAAGTACTCGTACCCCGTGCATCACTCAGGATTTCAGGTCCTCGCTTTGCCGATGGAGTGCGGCAGTGGTAGGTCAAGAACTGCACAAGGTAGCTGTCTTTGAAAACTGTCGCAGCATCTGGATGGATTTCTCTCAGCGGCGCTGAGAGTTTTGTCGGCGTAAGAACCACACGTTCGAACAAAGCACCGGCAAACCAAGTGGTGATTCAATAGTGTCTATCTCGACTGCTGCGACGCTGTCAACGTCGTGATCAGTGGAAATGGAAGTCACGTTCCAGTCAGGTGCCAAGGCCTGAGCCGTTGGTCGTATGGCGCGCCCGGTCCAAAATGCTTTTCTACCTCAACCCACTTTCTTGATCTGAAGAGTGCTCTGTGGGGCGAGCACCCAACTTGATATTGCTCAAAATCGGGCGGGGGACTTCAATGCGGCGCCTTGCGAGCGACTGTCTTACTTTTTGAGGCTTGGGCTGGCCTTGGCGGTCTCACTCGACGGGCGATTCCCCTTTCAGGTGTGCGTAACATGAGTTTTCGAATTTCTCGGTGGGCGACGGGTGGCCTGGCCCTCGTTGCTGTCCTGGTCATGGCGGGACTTGGTTGGTCGCATTTTTATGATCTGGGGCCTTCCAAGGACGAGTGGGGGCTGAAGTATGACGCGGAGGTGGTCCCGCAGGGGGACGTGCTGAATGTCTCGTTCACTCTGGCCGATCAGGGACGGCTGAAACCGATCTACTCCGTCAGCGTGGTCGCGTTCAGCGATCCCAGACCGGGGGGAGGACGAGCTTACCTCTTGAATGCGACGATCGATCTGAAGCCGACCGCTGATGGGAAGCTGGCGGGGACGCTGCAGGTCGATAAGAAATTTGCCGATCGGGCTCTCCTGCGGATCATGACGCTCACCTTCGACGGCAAGCCGCAACGAGACGGGGCGCGGTACTACCAGATGCCGCTGAAACAGTTCACGAAGAAAACACCCGCATTGGCGATCGGTCCCAAACCGACGGCTCTCGCCGCTCCCATTCCATCGAAGGTTGCGCGGTAACAGAGACAGGTCGTCCTGCGTCGCTGCGACCTGTCGCCGTGGCGACGTGCACTGCGGAGCAGCGTTGACGTGCGGAAGAGCGGACCAGTCAAGAAACCGCTGGTGGCGAGTGGCACCCCGTCCCCGCGTGGAGACGTCAATCGGGGATAGCGGTTGGTTTGCCGTCTTTAGACTGGCTTCTGATTTTGCGGGTCTGATTCCTTGGGAGGGGCGGACATCAGGTCGATGGCGTGCTTTGAGAGATGAATCCCTCGTTGCTTTGACGTCTTGACCAGTCCCATTTCTTCGAGCGTGGAGATCAGGGATTCCAGCTTCGGTCCCAGGTCCGCGAGACGAACTTCCAGATCCTGGAAGGAGAGCGGTGTGTCTGCGTTGTGGGCGAGAAACATCAGTAGATTGAGGCTGTCCACGCGGTTGAATGTGGGATCGGCTGGCAGGGCGTCCTTCAACGCCTGACGAATTCTGCCCCAATCTCGTTTTCCTGACTTAGCCATTCCGGTTTCCCGCCATCCACGGTGCCTGACGTCTTTCGTATCCCCACTCGGTTCAACTGCGCCCGCAATGTTATGCGAACCCGGAGGAATGTCCACCAGCAATTTTGCGAGTGGCAGGATGTGAGGATCGCACTGAGAATTCATTCTGAGAATTCGTTTCCCGGACGCATCCCCTGACACGGCCCCTCAAACAGCCCCTGTGCCGAGGTCAGACCGATCGGGACATCGATGACAGAAACAAGGCAACGAACCGGGCGAACGGACGAAGCGACTCGGACGACGTTACCCAATGAATGTGATCCTCATCGGGTAGACCCGGTTGACGCGTCTCCGCGGCTACCGGGGCGGCGTCCGCCGCAAGAGGTTTTCCGTATGCGCCCCCCTCCACCCGGGCTACTGCAATGGGCGGGACGTGCCAGACTCGTCGTCTGTGGCGGTGTCACGCAGTGACTTGCCACATTTTCCCAAACGTGCCACAGTCGAAAGGTTGGACGTGTACGGATTTCTCGAACTGGTTTCACTCGCAGTTGGTTTCTCTGCCTGGCGTCAAATCGTCGACGATCGGCGAGAGAGATGGACGCCGGGCAGATTTGTGGTCGTCAACGCTGTTGCGGGTGACTGGTTTTCGGATGGGGTTGCTCGGAGGCTTCGCAAAGCGAGTTCCTCGATGATGTTATCGATTCGAACCTGGTTCATTGTCTGGATGATTCCCTGTTTGAGTTTCATCACAGCCGGGCTCGCGGGGGGAGCGTCGGCCGACGAAGCATTGGACTCACGTGGTCCCGATGCTCCGCTCGCAGACCCGGAAATCGACTTTAACCGGGATATCCGCCCGCTCCTCTCGAAGAACTGCTTTCAGTGTCATGGATTTGATGAGCAGGGGCGGCAGGGGGGCTTGCGACTGGACCGGGCGGACGGAGCGACGGCCGTTACCGATTCCGGGTCCCGGGCGATCGTGCCGGGGAAGCCGGACGAGAGTGTGCTGCTGCAACGGCTGCGGAGCACGGATCCGCAGTTGAGGATGCCACCCGAGTCGAGCGGAAAGAGTCTCTCCGGTGCACAGATCTCCCTGCTACAGCGTTGGATCGAAGCCGGGGGACGCTATGCCGATCACTGGGCGTTTATCCCCCCTGCCCGGCCGAAGGTGCCGGACACGGCACGTGACGACTGGTCGCGGAACGCCATCGATCGATTCGTGCTTCACAGGTTGCGGCAGGAACGGTTGCAGCCGACCGTGGAGGCAGACCCGGCCCGCCTGTTGCGGCGGGTTTCTCTCGATCTGGTAGGACTGCCGCCAACTTCCGAAGAATTGGACGAGTACCTGAATCAGGCTCAGGAGGATCCCGATGCCGCTTATGAGCAAGCGGTGGATCGCTTGTTGAATTCACCTCATTTTGGGGAACGAATGGCGATCGACTGGCTGGATGCGGCGCGGTACGCGGACACCAACGGCTACTTCGGAGATCGACCACGGCAAGCCTGGCCCTGGCGGGACTGGGTGATTGCTGCGTTCAATGCGAATCTTCCGTTTGATCAGTTCACGATCGAGCAATTAGGAGGAGACCTGTTGCCCGCAGCCACGCGCGAGCAGCGCGTTGCGACAGGATTCCACCGTAACTCGATGGCGAACAACGAAACCGGTATCACGGATGAAGAATACCGTGTTGAAGCCGTAGCGGATCGCGTCGAGACTACGGCGAGTGTCTGGCTGGGAATGACGGTCGGGTGTGCTCAGTGCCACGATCATAAGTACGACCCGGTCTCGCAGCAGGAGTATTATCAGCTCTTCGCTTATTTCAATAATTCGGTCGAGCCGGGACTGATCTATGCTGATTCTCCCCCACCGACGGTCGAGGTCCCGACGGTCGAACAGGTCGACGAACTGGCACGCCGGCAGCAACGACTGACCGAACTGGAAGCGAGGTTCTCGAGCTTCGCGAGTAATCTGGAGAGTGAGTTGAACCAATGGCAGCAGTCGGCATTGAACGAGCTGCGTCCGCCGGTTGAAGGTTCGGCTCTGTCCTGCGACTTTGATCAGGCTCACAAGAATGCGCTCTCGATCGGCACAGCGATCAAAAAGCAGCCGGGAATTCGAGGCGAAGCGGGTCAGTTCGACGCCACGCAGCATGTTGAGGTGCCGCTCGACTTTCAGGCCGACGCCCCGTGGACAATCTCTGTCTGGTTTAAGTCGACCGGCTCGGTCGGCTGCCTGATTTCAAAGATTGAACCGGTCGGGCGACGTCGGGGGCTGGAGGTACTCTGGCAGAAGGGACAGCTGCATCTCCACCTGGTCTATCAATGGGGTGTTGATGAGATTGTGGCAGTCACGCAAGAGAAGTTCTCGCAACATGAATGGCACCACGCTTTGATCCAGTACGACGGATCTCATCAGTCGACGGGGCTGCGGCTGATTCTCGACGGCCACCCCGCTCCGTTGACCATACGGCGAGATCACCTGACCCGCAGTATCGAGTGCGACGAACCCCTGAGGATCGGGCGGCGCGATACGGGACTGGGGTTCTACGGGTTACTCGATCAGATCACCGTCGTCCCGTCGCTCGTCAGCGAAGGGAACGCGGAGACTTGGTACTACCACGAACGACTGCGAGGAATTCTCGAACGCCCTGTCGAGCAACGGATCGCCGCAGAGACGAACTTTCTCAAACAGTACTACATCGATCATCGAGCGGCTCCGGAAATCAAGACGGCCCATGTCGACTTGCAGCGGGCACGGGAAAGCGTTGCCGAGCTGCGTCGTCAGATTCCGACAACGCTGGTCATGGAAGACCGCAAGGAGCTCCGCCCGACCCACGTCCTGCTGCGAGGCCAGTACGATCAGCCGGGAGCGGAAGTACATGCGGGAGTTCCTGCGATCTTTCCCCCGGTCGAGGCGGACGCACCACGAAATCGGCTGATGCTGGCGAAGTGGCTCGTCTCGGGACGGCATCCGCTGACGGCGCGCGTTACGGTGAATCGGCTGTGGCAGCAATTGTTTGGTGAGGGACTGGTGCGGACCGTGAATGATTTCGGCTCACAGGGAGATCTACCGACTCACCCCCAACTGCTGGACTTTCTGGCAGTGGAGTTCGTCGACAGCGGCTGGGACATCAAGCGGATGTTGCGGTTGATCGTGACCAGCGCCACGTATCGGCAGTCGTCGAACGGGACTGAGGAACTGCTGCAGCGTGATCCGGAGAATCGACTGCTGGCGCATGGCCCCCGGTTTCGTCTCCCTGCGGAACTGCTCCGTGATCAGGCTCTGGCAGCCGCAGGACTGCTGACGCGAACGCTGGGTGGCCCCAGCGTCAAGCCGTATCAACCGGAAGGACTGTGGGAGGAAGTCTCTTACAACGGAGACGATTCGTATGTCGAAGAGACCGGCGACAACTTGTGGCGGCGCAGTCTTTATACCTACCACAAACGACAGGCACCGCCCCCGGCGCAGTTAACCTTTGATGCGGGGACGCGGGAGAAGTGTCAGGTGCGACGATTGAGGACCAACACACCGCTGCAGGCGCTGCTCACGTTAAACGATCCGACCTGGATTGAGGCTTCACGGGTGCTGGCGGAAGCGGCGACGGCCAGTTCGCGTGATGACCTGCGACGGCTGAGCTCGCTGTTCCGACGGATTGTTTCCCGGAGCCCGGATTCTCAAGAGATCCCGTTGCTGATCGGCCTGCTGGAACGACAGCGTGCTCGCTTCGGAGATGATCTGCCAGCCGCGGAGCAGCTCGTTCGCGTCGGCACGGCGCCCGGAAATTCCCAGCTTGATGCCCGGGAAGTGGCGGCCTGGACGATCGTGGTACACACACTTTTCAATCTCGATGAAGTGATCACACGCCGATGAACAGACTCGATGAATTCCTGCCACGTCGCGAGCTTCTCAGACGCGCCTGTCTCGGGGCGTGCGGGGTCAACCTGGGTGGAATGGCCCTCGCGTCTCTGTTGGGCAATGAAGCACGGGTGGTCACGGAACGGCAGTCAGGCCCGCACCCGGTCGCAAAAGCCAAACACATCATCTATCTGTTCATGCATGGAGGCCCATCGCAACTGGACCTGTTTGATCACAAGCCGGATCTGAAACAACTGCATGGGCAGGAGCTTCCGGCGTCGGTGCGGGGAACTCAGCGACTGACGGGGATGACCAGTGGTCAGGCGTCGTTTCCTGTGACATCCTCCCTCTTTCCGTTTGAGCGTCATGGTCAATGCGGAATGTGGGTCAGTGATGCCCTGCCCCGCACGGCCCAGATCGTCGACGAGCTCTGCTTTATCCGGTCCATGCATACCGAGGCGATTAACCACGATCCGGCAGTGACGTTACTTCAGACGGGGCATCAGCAACCGGGCCGCCCCAGTTTTGGTTCCTGGTTAAGCTACGGGCTGGGAAGTGAGAATCAGAATCTCCCCGCGTTCATGGTGCTGCTTTCACGCGGGAGCGCGGCACGGCCGGCAGACCCGCTGTATGCCCGGCTTTGGGGATCCGGCTTCCTTCTCTCCAATCATCAGGGGGTCGCCCTGCGGAGTTCCCGCGATCCGGTGCTGTACCTGTCCAACCCGCCAGGAGTCAACCAAGCGGTGCGGCAAGATCAGCTGGAAACACTGGCGGCACTGAATCGAAAGGCCAACCTGGCCGCCGTCGATCCCGAGATTGAGACACGCATCTCACAGTACGAGATGGCGTTTCGGATGCAGTCTTCTGTCCCCGATCTGATTGACCTCAAAGGGGAATCTCAGGAGGTGCTGAAGGCGTATGGGCAGCAAGTTCAACAGCCCGGCTCGTTCGCCGCGAACTGCCTGCTGGCCCGGCGCATGGTGGAACGGGGAGTTCGATTTATCCAGCTCTACCATCGAGGCTGGGACCAGCATTACAACCTTCCGAGCGATCTGCGGCTGCAGGCAGGGGATGTCGATCAGCCGTGTGCCGCCTTGATTCAGGACTTGAAGCAGCGCGGCTTGCTCGACGAGACACTGGTCGTGTGGGGGGGCGAGTTCGGCAGAACGATCTACTCACAAGGAACTCCGGAAGCGACGAATTACGGCCGCGATCACCATGGGCGCTGCTTTACCATGTGGCTGGCGGGTGCGGGGATCAAGCCGGGGACCATCTACGGGGCAACCGATGACTTCAGTTACAACGTCGTCGATCGCCCGGTCCACGTGCATGACCTGAACGCGACCCTGCTGCATCTGCTGGGGATCGATCACCAGCGACTGACATTTCACAATCAGGGTCGAGATTATCGCTTGACCGATGTCAGTGGCGAAGTGGTGTCGGGGATCCTTGCCTAGCGACGCCCGATCAAAGCAGGGCACTCGAAGGATGTCCGCACTCGGACCGTTGAGAACGTTGCGGAGTCCGGGTTACACGGCCCGAAGTCATGACGGTCGCTTGGAAATTCAACAAAAAATTCTGCGAACCTTCTTCCGATGGAAGGGTCCATGTCGATGGCGGTGATCGAGTTGATCATCGTGTCACTGGTGTTCGTGAAGGAACACCGACTCGGCCTGGCGGAAGATCATGCTTTCAACACTGAACTACGAAACCAACCTCAGCAGCCCTTTGGAAGTGGGCGGTTCCATAAGTGGTTCCGTGGCAGGCTCCGTGCATCTTGTGTCCAGCAAGCCCTTTGCCGGCATCGGCCACACCCGTCCGGGAAGGGCGTTGACCAGAAACGTGGAAACCGGATCTCGAAGTAGCGAGTCGTCGTTTCCCTTGCGCACGTGACAGAGGCGGTATGCTGCCATCAGCAGAAAGCCCGGTGTCACACCCAGACACCGGGCTTTCTTTTTTGAGGGTTCAATCACCTGCGGAAGCCCTCCCGGACGAATTCACGGAGGGCCGAGGTAAGGGCTGGTAGCTGAGACGGTTTAGCGCCTGGCTGAAGACCAGGAGAGAAGGATTCGAGCGCCTTCCAGCCCACATTCTGTGTTGGAGTGTGCCACAAAGACATCTTCATCGAGGACGAAGAGTTGACGTGCTCGTAGGTCGATTTCGGGACGACTTCGCGCCAGTCCCCGTTCTCTAACTAACGATGTAATAACCGGAAGGAAGTCACCCGGCTGGATCAGGGACCTGTCTTGAAAACAGGCGGCGGGGAAACCCGCTTGTGGGTTCGAGTCCCACGGCTTCCGCTGACCATGGAATGACGGAAACAAGCGATCGAGGTTTGCGTAAGCGCCCGATCGTTCGCGTGTGAGATGAGGAAGGTAGCCGGATAGGGTTTGCCGGGCCGGTTTGCTAAACCGTGCGGCCTTCGGGTCGTGAGGGTTCGAATCCCTTGCCTTCCGCCTGGAAAAGAGGACTTGTGGTCGGTGCCTGATGTCACCGTTCCAAGAGCCAAAGGAATGTCTGAACTGGACAAGTCACAAAGGAAGGGCCACCCGAATGGCGACGGGAGCCGGTTGGAAGCCGGTCGAGTATTTTTTGAATGCCTTGCGGGTTCAACTCCCGCCCCTTCCGCTGAGTGAACGAAACGGGATTAGACACGAACAGGTAAGATTTCTTGTTCGAGATCGTTCTATGACAGGGAGGTGAGTTACTTCATGTCGTACTGAGTATGTCCCAAAGATTAGACCAAGGGGACTGAGCAACTGCCCGAGAATAGATTCTCGTGTTCGCCTTTGCTTTCGGCGATGGGGGGTTCGGTCCAGCGGTTGTTGCGGTTGCGGGAAGCCTCTTGCGGCTGTTGCCGCCCCGGTAGCCGCGAGCGTCAACCGGGACTACCGTGAGTTTGGAATAATGTGTAGCGACGATATCAAATTCGCTTCTGGTGGTTTCGTAATGAATCGGGATGGATTGAGTTGCGACCGAACGGATTGATTCTTTGAGTGAATTCTTGCTTTTTGCGATTCCTGTGATTTAGTGGATAGATTGTGGCTTAGCTGTCCGGCTTTACTGCCGCGGTTTGGCGGAGTTACTTTGATGATTCCGTTTACGCCCCCGGATCGAAACGAAGGAGGTTGTTGTGGTCGCTGTGTTGAGTCGACAGACGCTGGTGCTGAACCGCAACTGGCAGCCGGTGGGCGTGGCTTCGGTCGCTCGTTCACTGACGCTCGTTGTTGCGGAGCGAGCTCGGATTGTCGACCCGGCCAACTTCCAGCTTTACACCTGGTCCGACTGGTCCCGACTGATCCCGCACGACGATGAACTGTTCGTGCAATCCGTCGCGTTCCGGATTCGTGTTCCCGAGGTAATCACACTGACGGAGTATGACCGCGTTCCCGTGAATGCGGTGACATTCAGTCGACGAAACATTTACAAGCGGGACCGGTATACCTGCCAGTATTGCGGAGTGAAACCGGGAAGTGAGGAACTAACGCTCGACCATGTGTTGCCTCGATCGCGCGGGGGAACCAGTTCGTGGGAAAACTGTGTCCTGGCCTGCCTGGCCTGTAACAACCGCAAGGCGGACCGGACCCCGGGCGAGGCCGCAATGCCTCTGCGAAAAGCGCCGGTCCGGCCAGCCTGGAAGCCGCTGTACGCTCAGCAGGCTGTTCGGATCGAAAACTGGTCTAAGTTCCTCAGCGAAGCCTACTGGACTGTGGAACTCTCCGAATGATGTTCTTGTCCGTCGCTTGAGGGAGTGGCTTCGCAGCGACTCACTCAAGCGACGCTCGTGGATCGAAGATGTTGTCGTTGCTGTCGATAGAGAACAGGGATGTTCTGCGAGGTGGAGGTCAAGATGAAGACAACCGTCCGAATTCGAACCTATCGGCCCGAGGATGTGGAAGGAATCTACTCGGCCGTGATGGCGTCGCGGCGTGAGCTGTCTCAGTGGATGCCCTGGTGTCATGAGACATATTCCCGTCAGGATACGACGGGGTGGGTGTGGAGCCGTACGTCCGCCTGGGAACGGAATGAAGAATGGAGTTTTCTGATCATTGACGGGGACGAGACGGTCGTGGGGGGCTGCGGCCTGCATCGCCTGGATCTGAAGAATGGAGTTGCTGAACTGGGCTATTGGGTCAGGACGCCATCGACTGGTCAGGGAGTTGCCACGGAAGCAACAAGACAACTTTGCCAATGGGCATTTCGAGATGGGGGTCTTGAGCGAATCGAAATACTCGCGTCTGTCGATAATCGTGCCAGTCAGCGTGTCGCGGAGAAATCGGGAGGGGTTCGCGAAGGAGTGCTCAGGCGACGCATCCGACTGGGGGGACGATCGCACGACTGCATTTTGTATTCGATTCTGAAAGAGGATCTACGACACTGATGTCGCTCGGAGTGGCGGCGGCCTGCAAAACCGTCCTCAGTGGGTTCGACTCCCACCAGTGTCACTTTGAAGGAATGCATTGTTGCCGGGTCCAGCGGCGGTTGGGTCACTCAGTCGAGTTTGGTCTCAACTGTTCCGAACATGGGTTCTGACGAAGGGCAATCAATGTCGATAGCTCAACGGACAGAGCACCAGCCTACCAAGCTGGAGGTTGCGGGTTCGATTCCCGTTCCTCGTTGGTCAAACCCAACGCTGGCAGGTCGTCAGACCTGTCCCACATGACCAAGGAAGGTGAGCGATTGTTTGATCGGCCATGGCAGTGGTTTTCCACCGCCATGACAACCTGCGAAGTCACCCTGCAGGACATGGATTCCGCCAAGGTTGCCCACCAGGCAACGGTGCGAGAACAGGAGGACTGAGGAATTCAGAAGTTCGCTTCTGAATGAAGGTCCCCCGTCGCTCGCATCGACGCCCGGCCCGGCCCCTGACGGAAGTGTCTCTCCGTGGCTTTCCGGGTGATCGGCAAACGCTTCACTTTCTGCGGACTTTTTTGTTTTCCGTTTCATTTTTCATTCTGAAGTCATTGCGTCTGCGATGAGCCGGTCGGAAGCCGTCTCTGCGGGGTGACCCGGTGCAGACTGATCTGGTTGATCCTCCAGAAAGGAGGTACGTCGTGTTTCCGTTTAAGCGTTATCAGATTCGTTCCTATGAGGTAGGCCTGCTGTTCCGTGAGGAAGAGTTCCAGGGATTGCTCAAGGCGGGAACTTACACGTTCTTTGACCCGCTGGGAAAAGTCTCCGTGGATGTTGTCTCACAGCGTGAGCCTCGCCTGGACCATGAAAAGCTGGACCTGATGATCCGATCGGGTGCACTGGCCGATCAGGCGATCGTGCTGGACTTGAAGGACAATGAACGGGGACTTGTCTGGATCGAAAACCGGTTCAGTCACATCCTGCCGCCGGGACAGTACGCCTTCTGGACGACACAGAAGCAGGTCCGTGTCGAGATCGTCGATACGCGGACGGTTCGTTTCGAGCACGACCAGTTTAAGACGATCGTCCGTTCCAAACTGGCTCCTCTCACCCTGAATGTCACGACTGTGCGACGTGACCAGGTGGGGGTGCTGTTTATCGACGGTCGGTACGTCGATTCACTGCCACCTGGCGAATACGCCTTCTGGAAGGATGCGGCGGAAGCCAAGGTCGTGGAAATCGACATGCGTGAAACGATCGTTGATGTGGGTGGTCAGGAAATTATGACGGCCGACAAGGTCACTTTGCGGTTGAACGCCGTGGTGACTTACAAGGTCGTCGACGCACGGAAGACGGTGAGTCAGACGGACGATGTCCGGCAGGCTCTTTACCGAGACACCCAGCTTGTGCTGCGGAGTGTGGTGGGGGCCCGCGAACTCGACACTTTCCTGACGGACAAGGATGCCGTCGCGAAGGACATCGAGGACAGCGTTCGACGCCGGGCTACGGAACTCGGTTTGGAACTTGCGTCTGTGGGGATCCGCGACGTCATCCTGCCTGGTGACATGAAGGAACTGATGAACAAGGTGACCGAAGCGCATAAGGCGGCCGAGGCCAACCTGATCTCCCGACGTGAAGAGACGGCGGCGATCCGTAGTCAGGCCAACACAGCGAAGTTGCTGGCGGACAACCCGACGCTCATGCGACTGCGTGAGCTCGAAGTCCTGGAAAAGATCGCGGCCTCTGGAAAGCTCAATATCATCGTGGGTGATAAAGGGCTGTCAGATAAAGTGATCAATCTGTTGTAACGCGACCGTGTCCCCTTCCCTCAATCGCGAGGGAAGGGTTTGACCCCGTCATGCTGTGTGGATTCCTCTAGGACTGAAGGCCCCTCACCTGATTTTTCAGGGCGAGGGGCCTTTTGCGTTCAGCCTCTGATCCCGACAGAAGGACCCGTGCGCACCTGCCTGAGGCAGGAGAAAGGGAGATCAATTCCCTTACATCCGACGGGTGACGGTATGGGATTTGGCCGCCCTCAGCGTGGGCCGCTTGGGGAGGGGACCGACCTTGGAATCGAGTTCAAAGTCGACCACAGCCACCTTTCCTTTCACGGTCTTCTTCATGACAGCAGTCTCTTCTGCCTTGTCGTTGTAAGCCGCAGGAACTTTCTCATCGCTGCCCGGGCTGGTGGTCTTTCCGTCATCGACCGGCGGCGACCATGTCGAGATTCGGACCAGGTGATCACCCTCCAGACTTCCGGAACGATCCTGGGTGAACTTCAGACTATAATTCCCACTCGCATCCGTGATGCCATAGGACGGACGGCTGCCGGAAACGGGGTGGAACGTGACCTGCGCCCCCGCTAGCGGCTTGCCGTCGAGTTTGATCGATCCCTTCACATCCGTGAGCGATGGACCGCTTTTCCCGCACCCGGTGACCACAAAGCCGGTCACGAGAAGAGCCATCACTCGTACAGAATTCGTCATTCGCGAAAACTTCATTTCATAAAATCCTTTCGTTTCTGAGCGACTGTCATGGAGGATGCCCCTTTGGCCTCAGGGAACAGATGACTGCAACACCCGCGGTGACTTCCCAGCAACTGAAATCGCAGTGAGATTTCGCGGTCCAATCCCCCAGAGGGGGTCTCAAGACAGCCTCTTCAAGCAGGGATACAGGTTCGCCGGGAGGTACGTCCTGCATACGCGCCAATTTCCGATTCAGAACTCGCCCACGGACTGGCGGTCGTCACGGATGCCGAGCTTGTTGTAGACGCCGAGGTTCTTCCAGATTCGTCCGCAGACGTCGCCACTGTTGAATTCAATATTGTCGCTAATGAATCGGACGGTGCCGTCGCCGAACAGGAAATGAGCTCCCCCTGTGTGCTGACTTCCCAACCCTTGCGAGCAGTTGTTCTGGCGCTGTGCGACGGTGGTCCAGGGTGCGTTCAGTGGAGCGGCGTTACCGGTCGCTCCTCCCCCACAGGTGGTCGCATCACCGACGCGGGCGAGCGTATAGTACTGTCCCCACATCCCCGTTCCCGGTGGATTGCGATTTCCGACCCACGAACCCGCATTGCACAGCCAGGACCGCTCTCCCACGAGGAAGGTATTACTCAGTCCATCGGGGAAGTCCGACATCCGGGTCCCCTCATTATTCATGAAGGCCCCTTCCTCGACGCGATCTCCCGTGCTGATCCACCAGTTCCAGGCACGCGACTGCCGGTTCCCATGGATCCCAACATAGTTCGACGTCGCTGTGTATTCGGCGGGCCAGTTTGTTCCCTGGAAGTGGCGGTCGTCAGGGGTCCCCTGCAGGGTGTTCTTCGATCCCGTGTCAGAAGGGCAGCGGAAGACTTTCAGTACCGTTCGCGTGAGTGGACGCAAGTTTTCATAGGCCGGAGATCCATACTCACTCAGTCGAATCGTGTTCGGACTAAGCTGATTGAACAGCGGCCCCTGCTCAAGTTGCGGCAGAATGAACGTCGGCCACCCCCATTGAGGCCCAGGGTCGACGAAGGGGACTTTGTTATTCCAGTTCGCCGAGTAATCCATATTACCCGGCGGGAATGCATTATAAACATCGTGGTAGTTATGGAGCGCGAGTCCGATCTGTTTAAGATTACTCTTACATTGCGTTCGCCGGGCGGCTTCTCGCGCTTGTTGTACGGCGGGTAAAAGCAGCGAGATCAGGATGGCAATAATCGCAATCACCACCAGTAACTCGATAAGTGTAAATCCATAACTGATTCGACGTCTGCGACCTGATTGATTTGGCACGGGACTCCCCTTACGAACAAAACCTTCTCATTGAAACGAACTGTGTACGAAGACACGCCGGGTACGCTCTGCGCAGAGCCTGGGCAGCAGCCCCCCTGCTTGTCCTGAGCGGCAAAATGCGAACTGCGGTGTGTGCAGTAGCAGAGTTGTCACGGTGACAACGGATCACGAGCGCAAGACGTTCCGCTGCGCTCATTGACTGTCAGGAGACTGCGAGCATGCTTCGTTTACGAGCGATGACGTCAACAAACCTGTGTGCGGCCTCTGGCCTGCAACTGTTGAAGGAACCGCACAGGAGTCACGACCAAATGGTGTGACATCCGTACGGCGCGCTGCCGCCCCATGCATGAGGTAAACAGCATGATGAGACCGGGCATGCTGTGTGATGCCCTACGCAAGGGTGCAACAGGACACTTGCGCGAGCACACACGGAGATCGCCCTCTCCTGAAGAGAGCGGAGACCTGATGCCGGCCCAGCGTTTTCGAAAAGCACTTTAGTACGAGTTAGCCATCACAACAGCGCGTCACGACCCTCAGATCCTGAATGGGCATCTGACAACGCTCGCATGGGAATCGGTCAACTGTGCCGTTAAGAGCATTCAACCCGGAGTAGTTCATGAGACCTCCATGGCCTCGACAGCCGCCTCCAGTGACAAATGGTCAGCGCTGCAATGACAAAACGGTTGATGGGCTTCAGGCCGCATTCATATATCACCTATTCGGTGCAGATTTATCTTCGTCATTCAGGCCGGTTCCGTCAATGGAATTTCAAGGCAACACCTGAATTTCTCATTAACGGGAACTGCGGTGATCGATTCATTGCGGACGAGCGACTTCACCGGGTCTGCGAAGAAGTCCCATGGATGGACGAAGGACGGCAAAAAGGATCGAGGGTCGAAACAAGTCTTTCGGTCACTTCATCAGATGCAATACTTCGGAGACGGTGCCCGGGATTTTCGTCGGTACGGGCATCGTCATTTGCACATCCGAAATGCCGGGGACGAGTCGATTCATGACCTGCATGCCGCCGGTCAGCAGAACTTCTACGTGTTCTTTCTGGAAAATCCTTTGCGCCCCGAATCTGCGAACAGCCTGTCTCATTCAACACGGCTGACCCGGGGAAAATCACCATTGAGAACGCGCACGGTCAACATGGCGAACCATAACACCGCAGAGAACGAATGCGTGCG
>NZ_DASWWZ010000048.1:0-5943 GCF_036405755.1 Schlesneria sp. | reverse complement strand
GATCGACGCGTTTGTTCAGGAAAAGCTTGATCGGGAAGGACTGAATCCCACCCCCGAAGCGGACCGAGCGACCCTGATTCGGCGACTCAGTTTCGATTTAGTCGGACTCCCCCCGACCCCCGACGAAGTCGCCTCATTCCTGGCCGACTCCTCTCCCGATGCCTGCGAACGACTGGTGGACCGCTTGCTGGCGTCCCCTCGCTACGGCGAACGGATGGCAACGAACTGGCTCGACGCTGCACGCTATGCCGACACCAATGGCTACCAGACGGACGGTCCGAGATTCATGTGGCGCTGGCGTGACTGGGTCATCAACGCATTTAATCAAAACGTGCCCTTTGATCAGTTCACGCTCGATCAACTGGCTGGCGATCTGCTGGAAGCCCGCGTCTCGTCAAGCCCTTCCCCCGAAGTCAGAGCGAGCGGTCACACTGAAGACGACCTCGAACGTCAGCCCTCTCTGATAGCAAATGACCGCCTGATCGCGACGGGATTCAATCGGAATCACCGTGGAAATGCCGAAGGGGGAATCATCCCGGAAGAGTTTCGGATCGAATATGTCGTCGACCGTGTTGAGACAACTTCGACAGTCTGGCTGGGACTGACGATCGGCTGCGCCCGCTGCCACGATCACAAATACGATCCGATCTCACAGCGTGAGTTCTATCAGCTCTTCGCGTATTTCAATCAGGTGCCGGAGCCCGGAAAATACATCCGCAACGGCAATTCCATGCCTTACCTCCCTGCCCCGACGGCTGACCAGCTACGTCATCTGGCGCTGCTTGAGCAGGAACGCACCGCAGCCGATGCCGCATGGCAGGGACTGGCCCCGTCGGTACTCACCGGAATGCGGTCCATGATGGACTCAATCCGGGGTGACTCCGTCCCGGTCGAATGGTCGTACACTCCAGGACTCGACTCTTACCTTTCCTTTGATGGCGGGACAGGAATCCAGGGAGCGGTCAACCAGGTCAGTTCCCAGAGCCGCCTGGCGAGAGACCTGCAGATCCCCCCGGCCGAACTCGATTCGCCCCAGGAACGGGTTGGGCAGTGGCACGACGGCAAACCGACTTACGAATCGGGACCTCTGGGTCAGGCTGCGACCTTCGATGGACGCCGCTGGATCGACGCCGGGATCGCAGGGTATCTGGGCGAGGAAGAATCGTTTGTCATTTCCTGCTGGGTCAAGCCGCGAGCGGACCATGCCATGACAATTCTTGCCCGCATGGATCACGAGAACTCGTCCCATGGCTATGAGCTGCGGCGCGAAGCGAATGGTCGGTTACAGGTCCTGCTGTCGGGTCGAATCCTCGATGACCTCATCCGCGTCGAAACCGAAGAGACGTTGCCCAAAGAGGAATGGACCCACCTGCTGGTCACCTACGACGGATCCAGCGCGGCGCGCGGTGTGGCGGTTCGAATGAATGGCGAACCGAGGCCACTGAAAGTCCTGGTCGATCTGCTGAGCAACCCCATTCGTGCCAAAGTTCCGCTGCGCGTGGGGGGCGGTGGGAGTGCGGCCTCCTTTGTCGGATCAATCGACGAACTGCGGTTCTATCGAGGCCGCATCACGTCGCAGGTTGCCCGATCTCTGGCTTCCGGCGAATCCATCTCTGCCATCGCCACGCGGACGCTGGAGACACTCGGTCCGAACGAACTGGAAAAATTGCGGGAATACTATCTGGCGAAAGACGCTCCCGAAGTCGAACGACGAGCGCGCCAGCGTCTGCTCGACGCACGTACCCGATATGCCGAATTCCTGGCAACCGTCCCCACCACCATGGTGATGGAGGACGCCCCAAACCGCCGCGAGACTCGACTGCTGAAGCGAGGTGAATACGACAAGCCGGGTGAAGTTGTCGAATCGGCGCTCCCTGCCATCCTTTCGAACCTTACGGCGCACGATCGCAGTCCGGTCTCAACACCCCCCAATCGACTTGACCTCGCCACCTGGCTGGTTTCACCAGAAAATCCGCTCACGGCACGCGTGACGGTGAACCGCCTGTGGCAGTCTCTATTCGGCATCGGTCTGGTGAAAACATCGGAAGACTTCGGGATTCAGGGGGAAGCTCCCAGCCACCCTGAGTTACTCGACTGGTTGGCGACCGAGTTCTCGGGCCCCGTCGCCAGCGATGCGCGCAGCAGGTTCGCGGCGCGAAGTCCGGATGACGCCTCGTACCCTGGTTCGAAACATTCTCCATTGGGGTGGGACCTGAAGAAGTCCTTGCGAACGATCATTACTTCGACCACCTATCGGCAAGCTGCCACCGTGTCGCCGGATCTTTTGCAGCGAGATCCGGAAAATCGATTGCTGGCACGAGGCCCACGCGTGCGACTTCCCGCAGAGATGGTGCGCGATGCGGCATTGTCCGCCAGTGGACTGCTTGCCGAAAGGCTTGGCGGTCCCAGTGTAAAGCCCTATCAGCCCGCAGGTTTGTGGGAAGAACTGAGTGCGGAAGCGGTTCCGGGACCGTACTCGGTTTATGTTCAGGACCATGGTCCCGATCTGTACCGCCGCAGCATTTATACCTATCGCAAGCGCACGGCGCCGCCCCCGGCGATGACTGTGTTTGACTCTTCGACACGCGAAGCCTGCCGTGTGAGCCTTCCCCGCACCAATACCCCCATTCAGGCACTCAACCTGATGAACGATGTCACTTATGTGGAAGCGGCACGCGTTCTCGCGGAACAGGCTATCGTCGCTGGAGGAACTTCCCCCCAATCCCGAATCGACTGGGCGTTTCGCCGGATCTTGTCCCGCTCTCCCAGCGACCGCGAGCTGAACATCCTGACCGAGGGATTCAAGCGGAGAAGAACGACCTTCGAAGCATTCCCGGAAGAGGTCGAGAAGCTCATTTCCCTCGGGGAGACTCCCCCACAGACCTCGATTCCGCCAGTGGAACTGGCTGCCTATACCGCAACGATCAGTGTCATTTTCAACCTGGACGAGTTCGTCGTGAAACCGTGAGTTTCACGACGGGCAGCCGTTCTCGCGAGATATGCGATGTCCCATTCACCTGACGGTTCCCCTTCGGCCTCTGATCATCCTTGTGCGGTCGGCGATTGCCTGTCTCGACGGAGCTTGCTCACCGGAGTGGGGTCTTCTCTGGGACTCGCCGCACTCAGTTCCCTGTCGGCTGAGGACCATTCTCAGAAAACCGCCAATGACCGTACGACCTCGGTACCTCATACTAAATGGCCACACGCGGTACCGCGTGCAAAGCGCGTCATCTTTCTGTTCCAGTCAGGTGGCCCCTCGCAACTCGAGTTGTTTGACCCGAAACCAGAACTGAAAGCCCGGCAAGGAGAGGATCTGCCCGAGTCCATCCGCAGAGGACAGCGTCTGACCAATATGACGGCGGGACAGAGCCGGTTTCCGATCGTTCCATCCCGATTTCAGTTCTCGCGGCACGGCGAATCGGGGGCAACTCTCAGCGAACTCCTGCCGCATCTGGGACGTGTGGCGGATGACATCTGCTTCATCAAGTCAATGTCAACCGAAGCGATCAACCATGATCCGGCAGTCACGTTTCTGACGACCGGAGCCCAGCTTGCAGGACGCCCGAGCCTCGGGTCATGGCTGTCGTATGGCCTGGGTTCGGAAAACCAGGACCTGCCCGCGTTTGTGGTCATGCTGTCTCGCGGAACCGGCAGGCCCAATGACCAGCCACTCTATGATCGGTTGTGGGGTTCCGGCTTCCTCCCCTCACAACACCAGGGAGTCAAACTGCGAAGCGGGAACGAACCAGTCCTTTACCTCGCTAACCCTGCAGGAATTGATCCCCCAGTGCGGCGAGGAATGCTCGACGATCAGGCGGCCCTCAATCGAATCCAGCTGGATCGGCTGGGTGACCCCGAGATTGAAGCCAGAATTGCCCAATATGAGCTGGCGTTTCGCATGCAGACATCGGTCCCCGATCTGGCGAATGTCTCGGACGAGTCCGATCATACCTTTGAGTTGTATGGACCGAATTCCCGTAAGCCGGGAACCTTCGCGGCGAACTGCCTGCTCGCGCGAAGGTTAGCGGAACGAGGGGTCCGATTCATCCAGTTGTTTCATATGGGCTGGGATCAGCACACTAACCTGCCCTCTCAGATTCCCCAGCAGGCACACGATATCGATCAACCGTGTGCAGCCCTGATTCGCGATCTGAAACAGCGAGGATTACTCGACGACACGTTGATTGTCTGGAGCGGTGAATTCGGACGGACCGTTTACTGTCAGGGAAACCTGACCGCCGAAACTTATGGCCGCGACCACCACCCTCGTTGCTTCACCATGTGGATGGCAGGCGGAGGGGTGCGCGGCGGACTGACGTACGGCGAAACGGACGAATACAGCTACAACGTCACGAAAGACCCCGTCCACGTCCACGACCTGAACGCCACGATTCTCCACTGCCTGGGCATCGACCATCATCAGTTGACGTTCAAATTCCAGGGTCGCCACTTCCGCCTGACGGACGTCCATGGAGAATTGATTCGGCCGGTGCTGGCCTGAAGTTCGCGAGTCCATCCTCCGGATCGCCCCTCTTCACGCGGAAAAACAGTTCAGGCTGAAAACACCATCCACCCCAGCCGAAGGGGTCGTCGGAGATCCGTCGCTCGCGGAGAGAACATTTGTTCACGATCGTTAGATCGGCTTCCTCCAGGTCCACAGCGCCGATGCCTTCTGGGAATCCGTCAAATTCGAAATCCGAACCGATGGGATTTCCGTTCCGACGTTGAGCTGAATTGTTGTGATCGGTTGGGTACTGTGGAAGAATTGGATACTGTATTAGAATTCCACTGTGTATTGCGAAATTGAATGATCTGCTTCGATGATGGGCAAACCTGCCTGGGCGAGCGGGCCGTTTCGAGGTTTGACCGCAATGTTCGCCCGGGGGTGTCAGTTCGCGTACCCCAGTCCGTTTTTTCAAATTTTGTATTTCTACTTCGGGGAATAACGAGTATGCCCGCTTGGCCAGGCGGCCCATGTCCGCAATGTGGCGAAGATATGCCACCGAATGTCATTCACTGTCGAACGTGTCGTCAGCTCCTCAATCTGGAACTGGAGAAAGAGAGCGTTGAGATTCCCACGTTCTTCCCACTTCAGGAGGTCGAAAGCGTGGTTGAGATCACCCCCGTCGGGCTGTTCATCGAGTGCACGAGTTGTCACCAGGAATTGAAGATCAATCGGAAGTACCTGGGACAACGAGTGCAATGCAAGTTCTGTTCGGCCGACTTTTCCCTTGATCCAGCCAGTAAGGCGGTCATCGAAGCCGATTCCTACGCACAGTGTCCCCACTGTCAGGAGTCACTCCGCTTCGCTCATAAGTACGTCGGGTCCAAAGTCGCCTGCCGCTTCTGTCACGGTAAAGTTCATATCCTTGGTTCTGAATAGAACTTGAGGACGTGAACAAGCTTGAGTCTGACGACGGCCGCATGCCCGTTCGCGGACGCGTCTCGTTCGCGCAGAGGTATCGGGCAGGCTCGCGAGAATCAGATCACAGCTGCAACGATCAAAAACACTCTCTTCCCCGGCTGGGGACGGGATCGCGGGTCACTTTCGTCCGCAGACGATGCCCCCCTGGCTCAGTCCGAACTCCGCAATCATTCTCCCCCTCTGAGACCCCAAGACCCGGTCCTCACCGGGCGTGTCTCCCAGTCTCTGCTGCAGGCAAATCTGTGCAGAGGGTAACAATCGTCACCCTCTGGACTGCACGATCGTGCAAGTTTCTTGCATTTGCTTTTTTAAAAAGCAATAATCATTCAGCATCTCTGCATCACATCCAATTTTCCGGCGACGAAGGTTCTCGACTGATCAGTTCGAGAATCGCTCGTGAACAGACGCACTGGGACTTTTCAGACGTGGCGACTTCTCGCCAATGGGTTTGCCCTTATTGACTTTGCGGATTGTCTTAAACAAGTATTGCGACGTTTTGTCTTCATTTATTGGCTTCG
>NZ_DASWWZ010000047.1:0-5488 GCF_036405755.1 Schlesneria sp. | reverse complement strand
GAGAATTCCTTAAAATTCCGTATCTCATCCGGACGTATCAAGCGTTGCCTCTCGGTCTGCGTACGGATAGTTTATGGCGGATCGTGATCATCTTCGAATCATTCTCATCTCAGGATGTACACCGAATGCGGATTGGCCGTCTCACCCCTTCGTTCCCTGACCCCAGCCCAGATTTGATCCGCACAAACAATTTTAGCAAGATTTGGCGGAAGAGTTTCGCGCATTGTGTCCTTGCATTCGTCTCCCTTTTCGTGTTTTCCAGCGGTCTTAACGCCCAGGATGCGACTCATGCCGCGGCGGGGGAAACGACACAAGCCGAAGCAGCCGAAACCGCTCACCCCGAGGGAGCGGCAGCGACCCATTCAGGGGGCAGCGAAGCTACTCTGGTACTGCCCGATCTCAATGGGGCGAAGTTTCTTTTCAATTCGGTCGGTGGACGAGACTTGCTGTGGCTGGGACTGATCGTCTCCGTGGGAGGGATTGTTTTCGGTCTGGCAGCCTCGTCTCAGCTCAAGAATCTTCCCGTGCATTCCTCGATGCGAGACGTTTCTGAGCTGATTTACGCAACCTGCAAAACCTATCTTCAGACTCAAGGGAAGTTTCTCTTCACGCTATGGCTGTTCATTGGGGCGGTCATCATTGTCTACTTCCGTTACGTGGAAATGCTGGAATGGTCGAAAGTCGCGACCATTCTGGGCTTCAGCGTGATCGGAATTCTCGGAAGCTATGGGGTCGCCTGGTTCGGAATTCGCGTCAATACGTATGCAAATTCACGGACGGCCTTTGCCAGTCTGACCGGCGCTGCGTTCCCTTGCTATGCAATTCCGCTGAAGGCAGGCATCAGTATCGGCATGCTGCTGATCAGCGTCGAACTGCTGCTGATGCTGTTTATTCTGATGTTTGTTCCCGGCAATTATGCCGGACCCTGCTTCATCGGCTTTGCCATCGGCGAATCGCTGGGTGCTGCGGCGCTGCGCGTCGCGGGTGGAATCTTCACCAAGATCGCCGATATCGGCGCTGACCTGATGAAGATCGTGTTCAAGATTAAAGAAGACGACGCAAGAAACCCTGGTGTGATCGCTGACTGTACTGGTGACAACGCGGGTGATTCGGTGGGACCTTCGGCCGATGGCTTCGAAACCTATGGTGTAACGGGAGTGGCACTGATCACCTTCATCCTGTTGGCGGTGAAGGATCCGACAGTGCAGATCCAGCTTCTGGTCTGGATCTTCATGATGCGTGTGATGATGGTCGTCGCATCCGGGTTGTCCTACTTCATCAATGAGAAGCGAGCTGCCAGGAAGTATTCTTCGCTTCCCAGCTTCAACTTTGAAGATCCCCTCACTTCGCTTGTGTGGCTCACCTCTCTGATCTCCGTCGCACTTACCTTTATCGTTTCGGCAGTCTTGATTCCTTCCCTGGGTGGTGACACGACCTTGTGGTGGAAACTATCCATCATCATCACCTGCGGTACGCTGGCAGGAGCGATCATTCCGGAAGTTGTTAAGGTCTTCACTTCGACCGAGTCGGCCCACGTGAAAGAAGTCGTGACATCGTCCGGTCAGGGAGGGGCATCGCTCAATATCCTGTCCGGTCTGGTCGCCGGAAATTTCAGTTCATACTGGCTGGGAATGATCATTCTGCTGCTGATGGGTGTCGCCTATATGATCAGCCTGCGAATTGGTGAGCAGATGATGCTGGCGCCTGCCGTATTCGCGTTCGGTCTTGTCGCGTTCGGCTTTCTGGGAATGGGGCCGGTGACCATCGCCGTCGACAGTTATGGTCCTGTGACGGACAACGCCCAGTCCGTGTTTGAACTGTCCACCATCGAAACATTGCCGGGCATCGCCCAGGACCTGGAAACGAACTTCAAGTTCACGCCCGATTTCGAGCGGGCGAAGGAAAACCTGGAGATGAACGACGGCGCGGGAAACACGTTCAAGGCGACAGCCAAGCCCGTGTTGATCGGCACCGCAGTGGTCGGGGCCACGACCATGATCTTTTCGATCGTGCTGAGTCTGACCAAAGGACTTCAGCCTGAGTTGCTGGTCAATCTGTCAATTCTGTACCCACCGTTCCTACTCGGTCTGATTGCGGGCGGAGCGGTGATTTACTGGTTCACCGGGGCATCCATTCAGGCAGTCACGACCGGCGCTTATCGTGCGGTTGAGTTCATCCGTCAGAGGATCAAGCTCGATGACAGCGTGAAGAAAGCTTCAGTCGAGGACAGCAAGAAAGTCGTCGAAATTTGCACCAAGTATGCCCAGGAAGGGATGTTTAACATCTTCATGACGGTGTTCTTCACCACCTTGAGCTTCGCCTTTCTCGAACCGTACTTCTTCATCGGTTACCTCGTGTCGATTGCTCTGTTCGGACTTTATCAGGCCATTTTCATGGCGAATGCCGGGGGAGCCTGGGATAACGCCAAAAAGCTTGTTGAAACCGAGCTCAAGGCCAAGGGGACCGACCTGCATGACGCCTGTGTCGTGGGCGATACTGTCGGCGATCCGTTCAAAGACACCTCGTCAGTCGCCCTGAATCCGATCATCAAGTTCACGACTTTATTCGGCCTGCTGGCGGTTCCACTGGGTGTGTCGATGAATGCGCAACTCGGCGGCGTGGTAACAACAGCCATCTCTTTGACGCTGCTTGCCATTTCGATGGCGTTTGTTTATCGATCGTTCTACGGAATGCGGATCCACGTCGGTGAACCGATCGAAGAGTAATTTCTGGTTTTCTTTGGTGGGCGACGGGGGCTGGATTGGTGCACCTGATCCAGCCGGCGGCGGACGTTGAGACGGTTGCAAGGGAGGTTGGCGCAGTCGAAATTCTGAATTTCTGTTGAAATGATTTTTTCATTGATTGCTGATCGCCTTAAATCGAGTTGATTCCATGTCCGCCGCATCGTCTGAAATTCCGTTACCCTCCCCTAATGTCCGAGGTCCGCTCTGGTTCACTCTCCAGATGATCCTGCAGAATTTTTTCTGCTTCTGGCTGGGATACCGTGCAACTGGCTATCACGCACTGGAAAAAGAGAGTGGCGCCCTCATTCTGGCGAACCACCAGAGCTTTCTTGATCCGCTGCTGGTGGGACTGCCACTGCATCGCCCCATCAGTTTTCTGGCTCGGGAAACCTTGTTTAAAGTTCCGGTCGTGGGGTTCATCCTGCGAAAAACGCATGTGATGGCGATCAATCAGGAAGCACCGAGTTCGACGAGCTTGCGAGAAACCGTTCGTGCCCTGCATCACGGCTTTCTCGTGGGGATTTTTCCCGAAGGGACAAGAACCCACGACGGGAACCTGAGCGAATTCAAACCCGGATTCGCTGCGGTGATCCGCCGGGCAAAGCGACCGATTTATCCGGTCGGGATTGCAGGTGCCTATCAGGCGCTACCCATTAAATCGTGGTTCATTAAGCCGACGCGAGTTCGTGTGGTGTTCGGCAAACCGATCACGGTCGAGGAGCTTGAACCGTTTACGCAGCGCGGACAAGATGCCGCGCTTGTTGCCCTCGTGCGTGAACGCATTACAGCCTGCTGCGAGGCGGCCGAAGGATGGCGCAAGACGGGGCAGCCACCGAAATCGCTCCCTTAATCTCCGTCGGCGAATGCGTTCAACTTTCGACTTCGATCTGTGAACCAGAGGATAACGTGGTCTCGATGCGATCGTCGAACCTCGGTTTTCTGCGCTCGCTCGATTCCGGTGGATCGGTCGGGCGGTCGTCACAATCGAGTCGCCAGCAAAATCAAACGCGTGCTGGTTGATCATCAGAGTCAGTTCGTGGAAGGCTCGTTCAGCGATGCACGCACATGGCTGAGTTTTCAAGACACGCGGCGATGATACTTTGAATTTCACCACGTGGACAAAGCTAACCACGTCGATGAGTCAGTTACTCGATCTTGCCGGTCGTGCTGGTTGGTGAAAATTTACCACAATTCGACTCGCGTCACCCGGCACCCGTTGCCGAACAAACCATTAGGCTTGTTTGCGCAGAAGTTGGTTTAAGCGCCTGCTGGAAGGAGGCTCTCCAATGTGCAGGTCTCGCCCAGTGTTCTCAGTTTTTCTATCTAGCCAGATCGCGATGGAAGACTGCGGATATCACGAGCGGGGGGATGACGACGTCGCTGCGGATGGACGGGGTTCCTCATCTTGACTGGATTGCCTGTTCTCGATACGTTCGCAGCGCGCAGGAATCATTTCGACGGGGGCTGTCGCGGAAGGAGCGTCGCGGTATCGAGCACCGGTTGCTGCCGAGTTAGACCGCTTGGACTCGAGAAAGTATCACACTCTCCGTTGCTTGGAAGCGGGCAAAAGAGCGATCGGTCCACTGAAGCAAGGCAAGGACGCCGATGGCTGGATTTCATACACACATCACCGTCAGCACTCTCGTTGGAGCAGGCTATGCCTACTTCGGAGCAACGGCCCTGGAACTGCCCATCTCGACTTGCCTGATTGGCGGAGGACTCTGTTCCATCTCCGGGATGATGCCCGATCTCGATAGCGATCGAGCGGTTCCCGCGCGCGAGACACTCAGTTTCCTCGCCGCAGTGGCTCCGATGCTGCTGTTCTATCGGTTCGAGTACGAAGGACTTCCCACAGAACACATTCTGCTGTTCGGTGCACCGCTCTATCTGCTGATCCGATTCGGCTTCGGCGAAATGTTGAAGGTGACGGTCCACCGCGGAATGTTTCACAGTATTCCGGCGGCATTCATCGCGGGGCTGATCGCCTATCTCATTTGCGATACCGGGATCAGTCTCGGACGCGAGTTCAAAGGCTTCGGAGCGGTCATCGGGTATCTGGTCCACTTGATTCTGGATGAGATGTGGGCGGTCGAGGTCTGCACGGGCCGAATTCGCTTCAAGAAATCGTTTGGCACGGCACTGAAACTGTTCGGCAATGTGGGAAGTGCGAACTCAGCCACGTGGGCACTCTTGATTGGTCTGACGATTTTTGCGGCCAATGACCAGGGGCAGCCCGACATTGTGGCTCCGTTCCGGTACGAGGATCCGCAAAAGCTGGTTCCGACGGACACCCCTTTCTATTCCACACAAGCGATTCGAAACGTGAGTGCGCCGCGAAGTTCCCTGATCTTCCGTCAGTCTTCGCAGCCACATCGGGATCAGAGACCTCACCGGGATATTGGATATTAGCGGCAGCCTATGGAGCGGGCATCGCAATGACGGCGCTTCCGGGCAGGCCATTGGAGCAATCAGAATCGCCTTCGTCGTGGACGATTAGTCGAGAGCAAGGATTGAGATCATGACGGGATTGGGCGGGGTCACAGTATACGACGGGGTGATGGCGCTAATAGTCTTATTCACCACGGTGCATGGCTTCTGGAAAGGAGCCACATGGCAGATCGCGCCCATTATGTCCCTTGTTCTGGGCTATATGGTCGCGATGCCCATGTCCGTGACGATGGCTCACTACTTTGGTGATCCTCCGCAGAACCGGTTGTTTGCTCTGGTCACGATCTATATCGCCG
>NZ_DASWWZ010000046.1:0-5753 GCF_036405755.1 Schlesneria sp. | reverse complement strand
CTTTATCGATATGCGGGAAGAACGACACCGACGCGGGGTCGAACGAGCCCTGCACAACGCCGTCAAGCGAGACCGGGCCCGAACCAAGATCCTGCACATCAGCCCGTTCGGCCTGATCGAGATGACCCGACAGCGAATTCGACCATCGCTTCGCCGCTCTGTCTATGAAGATTGCCCCTGCTGCTCGGGAACAGCACAGGTCAAAACGGCCGAAAGCATGGCAATCGACGTCATGAGATTACTGATGTCACACGCCAATCGTGACGATGTTTCGAAAGTGACAGTCGAAGCACACGAACGCGTCGCAGCCTTTCTGAACAACCGGAAACGCAAAGACATTACGCAACTCGAAGAGACATACGACGTTTCGATCACCGTTGATGCCAAAACAGGGGTCGGCCCTGAGCACCTTAAGTTCCACTGTTCCAATGCGACCGGGACGGAAGTGAGAATTTTGACCCAGTCAGACTCGAAATCGAAGAGCTAAACCGGTATTCTTTCCCTCCCCCTCTGGGTCGCCAGAGTTGGTACGTCAATTGTTTGCCCCGACACGGGGAAGAAAGCTTTCAAGGTCGGATGCTATGTTCGCAGTTTTTGAAGACGGAAGTCGCCAATTTCGCGTCCAGACGGGCGATGTCCTCGCCGTTGATTACCGAAGCGATGTGGAAGATGGGCAAACAATTACGTTTGACAAGGTTCTGCTAGCCAATGGCGGCGGAGCCAGCGTCGTTGGACAGCCTGTCATCTCCGGTGCTTCGGTCACCGCAGAAGTCGTTACCGCAGAACTGAAAGGCCTGAAACTCGAAATTCAGACCTTCCACCGCCGTAACGCTTCCCGGCGACACACTGGCCATCGCCAGAAATACACCCGCGTGAAGATCACCAACATCTCGGTCCCCAACCTCCAGGTTGTCGAACGAGCTGCCAGTGGTGAAGAAGCCAAGTCAGCCGAAAAGAGCACAGTCGCCTCCTGATCCGGACGCAACTGACTGCCAATCGATATGAACCAGAACGCGGAGCGAGCAATCGCTCCGCGTTTTGCATTTATACCCCTGCTAACAGCATTTCCATTGAGAATGACGCTGGGTGGGAATGGGAGTGGGGGGGGCGATGCCGGCAGGACTTGATGGATAGGGAAACATGCCGCTCAGCCATGTCGTGTTCAGGTCGGATGCCACCCGAGGAAAACAATTTTCCAAATTCTTCTAATTTTTCATAAAATTTTCGTCACAACAGTTAAAATCGATGTGAGGCACCTTTTGGACGACTTCGCCCGATTTTGCAAATGTGCCAAATCAGTCAGACAATTTAAACACCCGCTACACCCTAGGGATGTCAAGGCGAATATCACGATTTGAACGATTTGCTCCACCCTCCTCATCACCCCTGATGTAAACGCAACGCTCACAATTGACACGCCTTTTCCGGGTAATCCCCCCGAAGTGCTGCATTATTCTCGGGTTCGTCCCCCGAGCGGCTCGAAGCGCGGGGGGTTGTCAACGTTTTTTCCAAAACTTAAGATTCGGCGGTCGGATCGATGAATGATTTGACCGTTTTTTATTTTTTGTAAGGCGTGAATCGTGATTGCAAAACAAGAAGTGCACGACTCTGTTGTCGAGCCAGCAAGGCCGGTAACGAAGTCTGATCGCATCCTGAAGATGCAGATCGAATTCATCCCCAGCACGGAATTCGAGCCAATGCTAGTCGCTAAGGCTCGACTGAACGTCCTGGAAGCCGTTCCCCTGAATGGAAGCGTCGTACGCAAGGACGCGGCATCAGACGAAAGCCTCAAATGCCTTGCACCGGCCTTGGGTGAATCACTGCTGTCGTTCGCCGAAGAACAGCATGAATTTCGCCGTATGAACTTCCTGAAGTTCTCGGCCCAGCGTCTACAGTCGACACTGGATCAGTCGAACCCTGACGCACGAACGGTTGCTGAGATCGAGCGGCTCCTCGCGGAAGCTCAACAGACACGAGACCACCTCATCCGCGCCAACATGCGGCTGGTTGTCGCAAATGCCGGTAAGTACTGCACTACCAGCTACAGCTTCGAAGACCTGGTGAGCGACGGAACACTCGCCCTGATGGAAGCGGTAGAGAAATTCGACTACCAGCGAGGTTTTCGTTTCAGCACCTACGCTACGCACGCCATTCGACGGAGCTTTTTCCGTAAGATTGGTCGCCGACAGAAGGATCGGACACGATTTACCGTGACGGACCCTGAAGTCTTGACGAGTGCCGTTGACCACCGCGAAGTCGACTTCGATGCCCCGAACGAGACCCAGCTGATTAATCACATGTTGCTGGTGCTGTCAGACCACCTGACCGAGAGAGAACTCCGCGTGATCGAAGGTCGCTTCGGGCTCAAGAACGAAGCGGAACCCCGGACCCTGATGGAACTTTCGAGTGAACTGGGTATCTGCAAAGAACGCGTGCGTCAAATCGAAGGGATCGCACTGGGCAAACTGCGTACGTTCGCACTGAAGTATTCCGCGAAACTCGCGTAACGCTCGGGACTGCGCCGGACTGGATCGGCGCAATGACAGGAACACAACACCTTGCACGGACGCGGGTGGCTCCTGATCCCTGGAGTGATCTCTGCCGAATCCAAGCTCGCGACCATAAAACCGCTGAGCTACTTCTTGTCGGCCTGAAACCATTCCGCTCGTACACGGGGATATTCTGCGCCCCTACCGGGAAATCGGACAAGGTCACAAGACGTCTCTCTCCTTTGTCGTACACCGATGAGACAGATGTCGCGACCAGGCCGCCGCGATTATCTCCTTTTGAGACGATCCCCCTTTCACTAAGCCACATTCTGATTGCTATTAATACTCTCTAAGACCACCATAATACTCTCTAAGACCACCAACAACGGGCGACCATGAATGATGCTCGGCCGCAGCAGATTTGATCGAATCATCATCAAAACCCTGTCCAACCCCCGATTTGTGTCTCAATTCAGGTGATCGCCGCTTCGAGACCGCGCAATTGACCCTCTCATGGCAGCAGAAAGCGACCTGAAACGCGGAAACTTCAGGTTTATTCTACCGGAATCAGTGAGCGCGCGAGTGGGACGCTCGAGCCCTTCCTCACGCTTCGCGCAGACGAGCTCAAGTCAAAACGGCCATAGAACGCCGTTTCAGGTTTCTAACCAAGCTTAGGTCGACGGCCCCTGCCAAATGCTGCTGCGGATCGCCTTTGACTCACCCGCGAAGCGACGAATCCGGCTGGTTTGCTGGCCTAAATGCGCCAAATGTTCTCCGGAAACGCCACGGTGGTCCCCTCCAATGAAAACCGGTCGAGTTCAAAGCGACCTCACCCGAAAAAAAGAAGGCGACGGACCGCACCCCGCCCCGAGGCAATGCAGACGTCACTGCCCGACAACGAGAGCTTCGCGATGGTTCTGCTGGGCGGTAACGTCAGCTTGATCAGCTGCTGTTTCGCCAAGCTGTTCGCTGCAGCACCTCGATATGAGCACACTCGCATTTGCTCGCATCGCCACCCGAGCCACACTTCGCTCCAAGTCGCTCTGGTCTTCAGACTTTCCCGGAATGAGAGATACACCGGGCATGGACATCCTGACAAAAGCTGCACTTATGCGATCAAGAGGGATTCAAGAAACCGCACCGGACGGTGCATTGATTCTGGAAAGTGCCCCCAGGAAACAGTGACCCCATCAAGCGGCACCCGGACCGCGGATGCAAGCCCGCTCAGAATGAACCCCGCCATTAAAGAACCGTAGACCAGGGCACGAGGCTGCCGATCCTGGGCGAATATCTTGTGACTATCGTTCAACCGGCGAATGCGATGACACCTCCGCCGCCAACACACTCGCTCTCGGTGATTTCGGAGGGATACTGACATGACATCCCCAACACTGATCAGCGAACGCACCTGCAGAAGAGGAGTCGGCAGGACTTCAACTGCCGCGAACAACTGCTCCCGCATCATCATTCATCGTTTACGACATTCACTTCACATTCATATTTTATACCAACGACATCGCACTTCGTCGCCCCGACACAGAACTTCTCGCGATGGTGATAACAACGAAAAAAGCTGTGGGATTCAACCAGCGAATCCCACAGCCTGTCACAGTCACAGACTTAACGTCCAACGATCCGCAGAGCGAGAACTCACCTGCGGAAGTCGAACTCCGCAGCGATCAGTGCGTCTTCAAATCGAAGTTCATCTCATTCTTCGTAGGCTCAACTTCATACTTCAACGTCGTCTTGGAATTGAACTTATCGGGGACGTACATTTCAACTTTTTGCGCCGAGGAGACTGCGGAAGGACCAACTGTGGTTCCACCGATCCCCGTGGTCACCGGCTTACCAGATTCACGGAAACCTCGAATCTCAACCTTGTGACTTCCCGACGTGGGACCTTGTGAGGCCTTTATTTTGTAGAAGCCATCTGCGATCTGGCCACCCGCAGCGGGCCCTTCAATACCGTCGGGAAAGAAACCGATCGTTCCTGAAGGAACCGCAATTCCATCAACGGTAACGGTTCCGGAGATCTCGTATCGTGGCGGGCCAGACTTTCCGCATCCGTACATCCAAGTCGTCGACACGAATGCGACGAGAGCCAGGGCGACTCGAGCCTTTCGCTGAAACTGAAATTTCATTTTCAAAACCGATGAAAGAGCGATCACAAAATATTCGCCGAGAGTCGACACGATGACTCTCGGCTGAATCCCGGAAACACTTGGACTAGAACTCGCCAATCGTTTCGTTGCCTTTGTGTGTTCCGATCGCCTGCCAGATCACCAGGCTGAGGTTCTCACTGATGAATCGAACGGCACCGTCGGCCATGGTGACGTGAGCACCACCAATGTGCTGGCTGCGAGACGAGTAAATCAATGCACGGTCGGCATAGCTGGACGACGTTCCGATACAGGGGTATCGCAGACCGTTTACGCAGAACGCGGCACGCGACTCATCGGGAATCGTCGTGTTGGGATTGCGATCGTGCTGGTAGAGAGCCCCTTCCGGATAGTGCATCACACCTCGGAAATCGTCGCCTGTCGAGTTCAGCAGTTCCGAAACCAGCGCGGTGTTACTGGTTCCGTCGATGAAGTCACGGAAGCTTCGCTTGCTGTTCATTGTGAACGGACCGGGAAAGAGGCGTGATGGATCATCGGGATTGGTGACGCTACGCAATGCACCAATTCCGCTGTTAGCAACGTAGTTTCCACGGCGATAGGCGTTGAAAGCCATCTTGCCTGAGTTGGGATCAGAAGGACAGGTCATACCGGGGAGCGAGACTGAAACAATCTCGTTCGGAGGATTGCCGACCCCAGCAACACAACCGAAACATGAATTAAAATCAGCGCGATTATAAAGGGGGGCCTGATCGATATATGGCAGAATCATCGAGACCCAGGTCGCTTCATTGCGTGCCGTGGTTTCAAACACCTGAATCGCGCCAGGAGGCAACGTACTGAACGTGTCGTGATACGAATGGAGAGCCAATCCCAGCTGCTTCAAATTGTTCTTACATTGTGTCCGGCGAGCCGCTTCGCGTGCCTGCTGAACCGCAGGCAGCAACAGAGCGATCAAGACGGCGATGATCGCAATAACGACCAGGAGCTCGATCAGTGTAAAACCTTTACGACGTAGCTTCATGTGCGTAACCTCTTAAAAGTACAGAACCAGGTACGAACCGAGAAAAGAACGGGAACGAACGCAATCAATGCAGTACACTACACCGTTGCAACAGGATAACATATAGAACGATGTCAATTCGAC
>NZ_DASWWZ010000045.1:0-43352 GCF_036405755.1 Schlesneria sp. | reverse complement strand
TGATGATGGGATGTCGCAATGACCAGGCGAGCACGAGGCCGTAGTAGTAGTCAACGGTTCGATAGATGAAGCCCCCCTTTGATTGCGTATGCCCCGCCTCGTTCGACTCCAGCTTCAGGAAGTGGGCACACAACATGGGAGTGAGAGTGAACGAGACAAAGAGACTCATCACAATGGCAAACGCCACCGTCAGACCGAAACTGCTGAAGAACCGTCCGACGATGCCTCCCATAAACGCAACCGGAACGAAGATCACGACCAGCGAAAGACTGGTTGCCAGCACCGCCAGAGCGATTTCCCGCGTTCCGTCGCGCGATGCCGTGAATGCGTCCTTCCCGTACTCTTCCATATGTCGGAAGATGTTTTCATGCACCACCACCGCATCATCGATCACGATTCCGATGGCCAGAATCAGGGCCAGCATGGTGATGTTATTCAGTGTGAATCCCATGTAATGCATGAAGAGAAACGTCGGGATAATCGAAGTGGGAATCGCCATCGTGGCAATCACCGTGGTTCGCCAGTCACGGATGAACAGCAGGATCGTGGCTGAAACCAGCACAGCCGCCAGCAACAGATGGAAGTTGACTTCGGCCATCGACTCGCGAATGAACCGGGCCTGGTCCTGAATGATTTCGACCTCAATGTCGGCGGGCAGAGCCTGCTTGATCCGAGCGAGACGGGTCTGCACCGCGTCTGAAATGGCGACGGTATTAGTTCCTGACTGTCGTTGTACGAACAGGCTCACGGCATTCTGTCCGTCAAGTCGACTCAGTCCACGCGGTTCTTCCACGGAATCTTCGGCCCGGCCGATGTCCTGAATCCGAATCGGATGACCCGAGCGATTGGCCACAATCAGTTGATTGAACTGTGCAGCCGTCTGCATTCGCCCCAGTGTTCGCAGCACCAGTTCCCGCGAGCCCTGATGGACGATCCCGCCGGGGACTTCCATGTTCTGAGTCACCAGGGCCTGACGAACGTCCTCGACCGACAGATCGAACGCGGCAAGTTTCTCTGTGTTGACGATCACGTTAATCGCACGCGTTCGAGCGCCCGAAAGGAACACGGCACCGACCCCTGAGACGGTCTGCAACTGCTCCTGAATCTGCCTTTTGGCAATCTCCGTCACTTCACGAACATCACGTCGCCCGGAAACGCCGATCGTCATGATGGGTGCCGCATCCAGGTCGAAGCGGTTGATGACGGGAGGTTCCATTCCCTGGGGAAGTTGATTGAGGATCGACGAGACCTTGTCGCGAACTTCCTGCGCGGCGACGTCGCCGTCTTTGCTCAGTTGAAACTGAATGGCGATCGTGGCCATCCCTTCGCGCGTCGTCGATCGCAGTTCTTCAATACCCGAAACCTGGTTGACCGCTTCTTCGATCAGTTTGGTAACCGTCGATTCAATTTCCTCGGCACTAGCTCCCGCAAGACGAGCGGAAATCGAAACCGCCGAAAGGTCGACTTTCGGAAACAGGTCGACCCCCAGGCTGTAGTACGAAACCACCCCCAGCACGACCGGAATCGCCACGAGCACCCAGGTGAAGACAGGGCGACGAATGCAGATCTCAGCGATATTCATGATGTTTCTTTTTCGTAGATCGGTCTGCGAGGGGATGCTGAGCGCTAACGGACTTTGATGTCGTCTTAATCCACCGGGGATTCGGTTATGTGAACAGGATCTCGCTGGCTTGAGAGCTCTGCAGGCGTTCATTCAGGTGATCGCCCGAGCCCACTGACAGGCAACGCCGTTTCGCGCCCTGTTCAGGACACGACCAGCGAGGGCCGTTCCCGCTATTCCAATTTTGAGTCGGTCGCACCGTCAGGATCTGACGTGGTCGAATCGTCCACACTGCGGCGATCCGTCACCGGAGTCTGGTCCGCCAGCATGGTGTGGCCACTGGTGATGACCCGTGCATCGGCAGGAAGTTCAGGCTCAACGACTTCAACCCATTCCGTGGTTTGCGTTCCCAGCGTGACCGGAATCTCTCGGGCCTTCCCCTGTTCCATCACGAAGATCTTGGTCACCCCGGCAAATTGAACGACGGATGTCAGCGGGACCGTCGCCGCTTCCGGGTCGATCCGCGTATGAATGGCTGCTTTGGCGAAACTGCCTGGCTTCAGTGTCCCATTGGGGTTGGGAACCTGGATTTCGACCTGAAAGGACCGAGTGGTCGCATCGACGGTCGGATAGATTTTCGTCACCGTGCCCGTAATGGGCTTACTTGACGACGCAGCATAGACATTCACCGGTTGCTCAAGTCTGACATCGGCACTGTACCGTTCGGGAACGGGGACCCTCAGTTTCAAAATCTGATTAATCACCAGGCGGAACAGTTCCGAACCGGGCCGTACGAGTGTCCCTTCCGAAATGGATCGCTGTGCAATCACATAGGTCACGTCATCACCTCCCGGCAAGGTAATCGTCGGCGTCGGTACCAAGACCCTGGTGTTGGCCAGTTGCTCACGGGCGACATCCAGTCCGACCAGTTTTAACTGGATCGTCGCCAGATCCATTTCCGCCTGCAGGATCTGGTTTTCGTACTCCGCTTGAGCAGTCCGATATTCGCTGGCCGCATTCTCGGAGTCTTCCGCGCTGACCGTTTTTGAGGCCGCCAGTCGGCTGATCCGGTCGTTACGCGCCTTGGCATGCTCCATGATGGACCGAGCCTTCGCGACGAAGGGAATTCGGCTCAGGTCAAATGACTTCAGAGGAGCTTCCTTCAAGCCCAGTTTGGCGAGTTCAACCTGCAGAGCACGCTCGGCCTGCTGAACAGCAAGTTCGTAGTCAGTGGAATCGATTTCGAGCAGACGCTCGGACGGTTTCACTTCGTCGGCCACATCAAGCAGTACCTGGCGCACGCGCCCTTCGACACGGGCAGAGATCGAAACTTCCTCGAAACCGTACAAAGTTCCAAATGCTTCCACCGATCGCTGAACCGAACGGATCGAGACAGGTTCCGCAGTGACCACAACCTCCTGGAGATCACGTTCCTGTGCGAGCGTGTGAGGGGGTAACGTTTCTTTGGGATGCTGGTTTGCCTGCATGTTGGCCACGTACCAGCCCGCACCAAAAGCACCGCAGAACAGCAAGAATCCAGCAAGCTTTCGCAGGAATGGCGTGGGGGGAGCGGGTTGGGGCGCAGGGGACGGGGTAGCAGGGGAAGACTCGGGCTCGGCCGCATCCCTGCGACCCGGGTCTTTCGGAGTGGGGTGGAGTAAAACCTGACCCATAGCGGCGTCCTTATTACCTTAATAAATCTCAGGGCGAGTTCAGTCGTGGCCCGCCAATAGTTGGACCTGAAGTCGCCCTGCACGGGCAATTTTCCGGAACAGGACCATAAAGATTTCCTGTTCGTCCTCGGTCAGCGCACCGAGCATTCCTCGAAGTAATCGCAAATTGGTGTCCGTCAGCGATTTGTACATCTGCCGGCCGGTCGGGGTCAGCTCGATCTTGACTACACGCCGGTCAGCGTCGGAGCGAAGGCGGCAAGCCAGCCCCTTCTGTTCCAGGTTGTCCGCAATACTCGTGACGGAGTTCACTGCGAGACTCAGGTATTCCGCGATTTCTCGCATCATCCGGGGGCCTTCCTGCCCCAGCAACTCGATGACCCTCAGTTCCTGAACGTGAAGTTCGAGGTGAGGGCCATTCGCAACAGTCGCATTCACACACTGAAATTGCTTCAGGATGTCCTGGACGACGACTTGCAGATCCACAGCGCGATCATCGATTGTCTTCATCACAACTCATTGCCGAATTATTCGATCATGGAACTATTTGCTGACCGCAATATCCGGGCATTCGGCTTTTTGTGTCAAGATGGCCCTGTTCCCCGCGACACAAATTCACATGCGGTTCACATCCGTGCAGACCGTGGCCATCCCACAACTGCGAACATTTTCAAGCTTTTCCACGTGACGCAGGTGGGCCTTGTGCCCTCGTCAGCAGCCGCTTCAGGTTGCGATTGATTCGCTGCAGCATGTCCCCCATCGGATTATCGTTGATCATGTAGGTCCATGTGGAGGAAGGCCCCAGCAGCCCTTCCTCAGCCAGATCAATCCCCTGCGATGTCAAACGGATTGATTTCAATTTTGAAATGACATTTCGGTCGATGCGCACGGTAACGTCCCGAAACCCGCGCGTCAGCTCCCGATGAAACTCATCCAGCGGATTGAAGCCCCCCATGCTGATCAGATGGATCTGATCCCGTAATTGAGCGGCGTGCGCAAGGTGCTCGGACCAGCACTGGTCAATTTGCCAGAGCGTAATCTGCCGTTCGGCTTCCCGGACCAGGTCCTCACCAACTTCATTCGCCATTCGCTCGAAACATTCGGGATCGACATTTTGCAGGAGCCGCGGCGTAACACTTCTCAGCAATAGCTGACTGCGTCGCTGCTGGATCGTGCGACGCTGCTGCTCCAGGCAGAACGAATACCGTCTTAATGTCCGGCGAATCTCAAAGCATTCCCCTTCAATCACACGCTGAACGTGCTCGATCATCTCTCCCGCACTCGGATCGACGTCGCCACTGGTTGAGTGCGAATTGTGACTGGCAGGCAGCAGCTCACCCAGTCCATACCGGGCCATCAGATCGTCTTCCAGACTGACAAAAAACTGCGTCTGGCCAGGGTCCCCCTGCCGTCCCGCTCGACCGCGTAACTGGTCGTCGATCCTTCGCGATTCATGGCGATTCAATCCAAATACGTGCAGGCCCCCTGCCGCGATCACCCGCTCGCGGTCGCGCTGATCGCTTCCCCCGAGGCGTATATCCGTTCCCCTGCCCGCCATGTTCGTCGAGATCGTCACGGCCCCCCAAGCCCCTGCCTCGGCAATCATTCTGGCCTCATCCCAGTCGTTTCGGGCATTGAGGACCTGACAGGTGACTCCGGAATGGCTGAGCATTTCGGCGAGAATTTCTGATTCTTCGACACTGGACGTCCCCAACAGGATGGGAGTGCCCTCACGATGCAGCGGCACGATTCGGGAGACCAGCCCGAGAAATTTCGCGTGCCGACGGGGGAAGATCTTGTCGGGAAGGTCCTGCCGGATCGACGCTCGATTCGTCGGCACGACAACGACCTTCATTTTGTAGAACTCAAACAATTCATCGGCAGCGGCCTGAGCCGTCCCGGTCATCCCGCTGCGGTGGTCATACTGCTCGAGAAAGTGCTGAAGCGTGATGGAGTTCAGAATCCTTCCCTGTGGCTGGATCGGCACTCCTTCTTTGGCTTCGATGGCCGCCTGCAACCCATACGGCCAGCGGCGATTCTGTGCAATTCGCCCCGTCAGTTCATCAATCAGCGCAATACCGTCGTTGCGGACAAGATAGTCTTTATCGCGATGCAGTAGGGCCTCAGCCTGTAGAGCGAGATTCAAGCGAGTCAGCAGGTCAATGTTCCGCTCGTCGTACAGGTCGCCGCAGCCCAGCTCACTTTGCAATCGGTTCAACGCCGATGTTTGAAAACTCACATTCCGTGATCGCTGGTCCGTCGCATAGTCCCGCCCCGGACGAAGCTGGCGAATCATGTTCGCAAGCCGATACAGGTCCTGCACGAGTTCCGGTTCCGCCGCAGCAATCACCAGCGGCACCCGGGCCTCATCGATCAGGATCGAATCCGCTTCGTCAACGATTGCGCAGTGGAAGCCGCGATGGACCATTTTTTGTGGGTCCAGACAGATCTGATCCCGCAGAAAATCAAAGCCCGCTTCTTTCGCCGTCACGTAGGTGACATCACAACCATACGCCTGCTTTCGAGCAGACGTTTCCATCCCCTGGACGACATGCCCCACTGTCAGCCCGAAATAGTGATACGCCGGGCCCATCCATTGTGCGTCTCGTTCGGCCAGGTAGTCATTGAACGTCAGCAGATGGACTCCTCGTCCCAGGCAGGCGGTGAGGATCGCAGGAAAAATGGCAGCGAGCGTTTTTCCCTCACCCGTCTGCATTTCGACGAGCTTGCGATCGTGAAGTGCCACCCCTGCGAGCAACTGGACGTCGAACGGAGCCAGTCCAACTGTCCTTCTAGCAACCTCACAGATGACGGCGTAAGCCTCAATCAAGATGCCCGTAACCGACACGCCCTCTCGGACGCGATCCCGGATCGACGTGGCCCGTTGGCGCAGTTCGTCTTCCGTCAGCTCTGCCAGCGGCAGCGACTGCTGCCGAATCTGAGCCACGCTGCTTTCATAACTGCGATTGCTCAGCCGGATTCCCCCGTTGCTGAGGCGTTTCAGGGTGGTGAACAAATTGCGAAATGAGAAACGCATCCGGCACTCCAGCACGAAATGTTTGCAGCAGAACGATGAACGTGGGCGGACCGTCACCTGGGCGTGCTCCGTCGGCGCACCGATCTGTTCCTTGTCCCCGTTGCGTTGAGGTGGAACACATCATTGTCGCAGCGAAGGCAACCCTTTGCCCCACAGCACCCATTGTCTCGTAGCACCCATTGTCCCGTTATTCCGTTGCACCGATTTTTCGCTGCTGCCCACTTCCGGCGTACGCTTCAGGTAGAATGCATTGAACAGAGACTCCCGTCATTCGCAGGGAATCCCTCCCCTTGACCGACGACGAATTCGCTCGTGGGGGCGCGAAAAATCGGGCTACGGCCACTGGCAGTCTGTTTGTTCATTGGGGTTGAGGGCTCAAATATGGTACTGTCCCACGAGTGCACGCGATGTGCCTCTGTCCCTGCCGTTTGATCTGCTGTTGAAATTTGGGCAGAGAGAAGCGATTTTTCCCTTCGTCGATCCAGCACAATCGCGTGCCATGAGAATTGTTTTCCATCTGATCCGATGATCGCATTTACTGAGACCGCAATATGTCTGGCGCTGATTATTCACCTGAGGAACAACGTAGACGCAAACTTGCTGCGGATTGCTTCAATCGGGCCACACAGGCGATGGCCAAGCAGAACTGGGACTATGCGGTCGAGATGTTCGCGACGGCCGTCAAAATGGTTCCCGATAACCTGATGTATCGACAGTCTCTGCGAGGCTGTGAACGGAAGAAATACAAAGACAACAAGACCGGCGCAAGCATGGCGTTCCTCAAGCTATCGAGCGTCAGAGGACGTATTCGCAAGGCCCGTAGTGCCCAGAACTGGGTTGATCTGGATCAGGCCGCCGAAGAAGGCCTCGCCATCAATCCCTGGGATGCTCAGTTCAACGCCGATCTGGGGGACGCCGCCCGTGAACGAGGATTCCTCGAGATCGCCGCGTTCGCCTTCGAACAGGCAACCAGTCCTGACAGCGCGCCGGACAACAAGGATTTCCTGATCGCACTCGCGGAAATTTACGAACAGCGAAAGAACTTTACGGCGGCGATCAATACGCTCGATAAGGTCATGAAGCTCGATCCGCTCAATGGTGCAGTGCGGTCGAAGATCCAGGCACTCGGTGCCAATATGACCATTCATCAGGCCGGCTATGACGAAGCCGAGTCGACGAAGGAAGTGCAGAATACGGCTCCGAAACAGGGTTATGAACAGTCCGTCAAAGGGGACGTCAAAACCAACAAGCAGGTGCTGGGACCGGGTGAATCGGTCGAAGCAGACCTGCAGCGCATGATGAGAAAAGAGCCCCAGAACGTCGCGCACTACCAGAAGCTGGCGGATTACTACCGCCGCGAAGGACGACTGGAAGAGTCTGTGAAAACCTACAAGCAGGCTCTGGATGTCAGCGGCGACGTCAATATTCGCGAACAGATGGAAGATGTCGAACTGGACATGGTCCGGCAGAACCTGAACTTCGCCAAGGAGGCCGCCGCACGGGATCAGAACGAGACCTCCCGGGCGATTGTTTCAGAACTGGCCAACGAACTGCTGCTGCAGGAAATCGAAGTCTACAGCCGGCGCGCGGACCGTTATCCGAATGATCTGAAGCTGAAGCACGAACTGGCCAAGCGGTTCATGCGATGCAAAAAGTACGACAAGGCCATTCCCCTACTGCAGGCCGCCTCGAAAGATATCCGGCTTGAGGCACAGGTCCTCACCAGTCTGGGGTCGTGCTTCCTGGCCAAAAAGCAAAACAACCTCGCCAAACGGCAATTCGAGAAGGCCCTGGAAAAGCTCAGTTCCACCGAAAACCCGGGTCCCTTCAAGGAATGCAGTTACTACCTCGGGCGACTGGCGGAAGAAGCCTCGGACAATTCTGCCGCCGAAAAATACTACTCTGATATTCTCGCCATCGACTATGGTTACAAGGACGTGGCTCAGCGACTGACCGAAATTCAGGGTGGCGACGACGAGTCCGCTCATATCGATATGGACCACGGCGACGAAGTCTGAAATCCACTTCGCCAGCCGCCAGCTGAAGGCCGCCTGGCTCCGCAGCAGACGGCCTGTCCCCTGATCAACTTTCCAACGCGTCCTCATCCCGCATTCGTCGGATGAGGACGCGTTGGCGTTTCCTCGGGCCCACCTCCTGCCCTGTCGCTCTGATGGTGCAACTTGCGAGTCGTTCGGAGTAAACGGCCTAAGATGAATGTGCGCCCCCCTTGGGCTTTTCCGCCTCGCAAGTCCGCTTTTTGGAAGGATTATTCCGTTGGCAGGAACCTGATTTGCGAAACAATAGCCCCGCGGAATAGGAGTGTAATTCCTGCAGACGGATGGCGCTGCTGTGGAATCAGGCATCGTGCCTGAGTAAAGAGAAGTTCACAGTCGCACGCTACCGCGAAACCGGAGCACAAACTACGATGCAGTAATCGATTGCAACTTGCCCTCGACGTAAGTTCCTGACGCGGCACGATGTTTGCCGCTCGAACCTCATTTGAATCTTTCCTTTGCGGACCCCACTTGGCCATGGTCAATAATGAATTGCTACGTCGTGATGTACGCACGCTGGGTGACATGCTCGGCGATGTCATCCGCGAGTTGGCAGGAGAATCGGCGTTAGAGCGAGTTGAAGAGATCCGCAAGGTGGCCCGCGAACGTCGATCCGGCGTGGAAGAAGCCGAGGGTGAACTCTCGCGCTTGATCGAGTCGCTCGATGAGCCCACCGCGCGTGACGTAACGCGCGCCTTCAGCATCTTCTTCGATCTGGCCAACATCGCAGAGGACCGGCACCGGGTGAGGATTCTGCGTTCACGAGAGCTGGAACGCCATCCACAACCTCGCAGTGAGTCCATCGGAGAGGCGATTGCGAAACTGAAGGCAGCGGGCTTCACGCCGGTCGAAACGCAGTCGGCACTCGATCGCCTGGCGATCGAACTGGTCTTTACGGCGCACCCCAGCGAGGCCAAGCGTCGCAGCCTGCGCGTGAAGCTGCGCCGTATGCGACAGGCTCTTGAGGACCTCGACCTGGCGGACCTGCTGCCTCGTGAGCGCCAGAAACTGGAAAACCTGCTGCGCACCGAGATGACGGCGCTCTGGCAGACCGAGTTTCTGCGTCCCAACCGTCCGACGGTCCTGCAGGAAGTTCGCCGGGGATTGACGATTGCCCCGCGCCTGTGGGAGGTCGTCCCCGGCATCTATGATGATATGCGACGGGCCCTTGAGGTCTCTTACCCGGGAGTCGAGTTCCGCCTGCCGCTCTTCCTGAAATTCGGTTCATGGATCGGTGGAGACCGCGATGGACATCCCCATGTCACCCGCGACGTCACGGCCCAGACTCTGTTGTGGCTGCGCGAGGCCGCCATCAAAGCCCAGTTGAAACAATGCCGGCAACTGTCCGAGTTTCTCTCAATCTCGACGAAAGAGTCCTCTCTGGGGCCGCAACTGAATGACGAGTTTGATGCGGCCACAAAGAAGTGGCCCGTCATTCTAGAACGTGTCCAGACGATCCCCACCACCGAATCCTGCCGTCTCTGGCTCGCGGTGATCGAATGGCGTCTTGAACAGTCGTTCGGCACTTCCATCGGCGAGAAATTGCCCGAAGGAGCCTATCGTGACGGAGCTGAACTCGAACAGGACGTCCTCAAACTGGTCAACAGTCTTGAAGGACTGGGGACACTGCATCTGATCCGAAACGAACTGCTCCCGTGGCTGGATCTCGTCCGCGTTTTCGGACTGCACATGAACCGACTGGATGTCCGTCAGGATGCCCGGCGACACATCGAAGCGCTGACAGAAATCTTCGCCAAGGCGGGTATTACCGCAAACTTCGAAGCTCTTCCCGAAGAGGAACGCCAGGAAGTCCTCACGCGGACCATGCCCTGGAAAGAGGAAATCTCTCACGACGGTCTTTCACCCCATGTGGTCGAGACGCTGGAACTCTTCCGGCTGCTGCATTCAGCCATGGCCACATTCGGTCCGAGCTGCGTGGGGAGTCACATCATCAGCCTCACCAGCGCGCCCAGCGATATGCTCAGCGTACTCTGGTTGTGGCGGTGGGCTCAGTCGGTGGGCAATCCGCCAGGGACCGACGTCGCCAACCTGGAAGACCAGTTAGCGATCGCACCCCTGTTCGAAAAGATTGGTGATTTGAGACGCGGACCAGAAACACTGGAAGCGATTCTCAAGCACCCTGTCTACGCCTCGCACGTGCAAAAGCTCGGGTCACGCCAGATCGTGATGGTCGGATATTCGGACAGCACCAAAGATGGTGGATACTTGGCCGCCTGCTGGGGACTCTATCGATCCCAAAGCGAACTGCAGCGTACGGCCGATCGCTACGGCGTCAAATTGACCTTCTTCCATGGCCGGGGTGGTTCGCTGGGGCGAGGCGGGGGACCAGCAGCTCGTGGGATTTATTCGCTCCCCCCCGAAGCACTCGACGGCAGCCTCAGACTGACCGAACAGGGCGAAGTCCTCGCCGAACGCTACGACGATGACCAGATCGCGTATCGGCATCTGGAACAGGTCACGTCCGCCACGCTATTGGCCAGTGCACTTCCCGCACGCACGGCCAAGCCCGCATGGTCGGTCATCATGGAGCAACTGTCGCGGCGTTCTTATCAGGCCTACCGCGAACTGGTGGACCAGCCAGGTTTCATCGAGTTCTTCAGCTCGGCCACACCAATCGATGAGATTGAAAGCCTCAACATCGGCTCACGACCGGCCCGCCGCCGTGGTGAACGGACGTTGGCGGATCTGCGGGCAATCCCCTGGGTCTTCTCGTGGACGCAGAATCGATCGATGATCCCCGCCTGGTATGGCCTGGGCACCGCATTGACCGAAGTACTGGAAGAACGTCCCAACGACTGGCAGACTCTCTACGAGATGTACCGTCAGTGGCCGTTCTTTCAGGCAACCATCGAGAACGCGGCTCTGGCACTGGCCAAAGCGGATGAATTCATCTCATCCCGCTACGCCGATCTTGTCCAGAACTCCGAAGTCAGAAATCTGATCGGAGGATTGATCGATGTCGAACGGGATCGATCTCGGAAGACGATTCTCGCCCTCACCGGGGGAACGGATTTGCTATCGGCCACTCCCTGGCTGCAAGCATCCATCGACGCGCGCAATCCCTACATCGACCCCCTGAATCTCATTCAGATTGAACTCGTGCAGCGCCGCAGAAGCCTGCCCGCAGACACGCCCCCTGAAGACGCCGAGCGACTGGGAGGATTGCTGCGTCTGACCGTTCAGGGGATTGCCGCCGGAATGCGGACCACCGGTTGATTCAGCGAGTTCCTCTGCAACCTCACCAGCAGGGGCTGATCGCAATCTCGGGTCGCCCCGGTTGTCGCGTCTTCGTGGCGACCGGGGCGGCGCAGCCGCAAGAGATTCCTCAACACCCTCAACGCCGTTCTTAGTCACCCCGTTCCCCGTCACCGTGCACCAGCCCACCGTGCACCAGCCCACCCGGCCTGGCTCACGACGACTTTTGCCAAGTCACGGAATTCATCACGCAATCGGGAAAACCCGGCAAGAGAGCCTCCAGGACCGAGGGTTATGCTGCCGCGCGACGTCGAGGCAATTCCTTCTGGCCAGCAGTCGTGAAGAGACTCATCTGCAACCGCCAGAAATCCGTCGGCTTGCCATAGAATTCGAGGAATTGACGAGCGTCGTCGCCAACCTGTTCCAGCACCCACGCACGCGTCGCTGCCGGCCATTCGATCGGGCTGCGGAACTTCTGCCGCAGTCCCAGGCGTTTCATCATCCAGTTCCGGGTCGCCTCGGGGAGCTGATTCCAGCAGGGGCTGGCGAAACGGTTCGACTTGAGGAAGTGCAGAACTTTCGAATCTTGTCGTTTTGACTGGCCGGAATTGAGTCGAATATTGGTTGATTCGATCTGAACACCCGGGTCGACACCCAGAAATTCAAAGCATCGGGCAAGTTCCGTGGCGGGATCCCGTTCCAGATCCTCAAGGAACATCACCTTGATCTGAGAATCGGAAAACTTGCGGCGGAAGGTCTGAATCCGCTGCCAGTACAGCGTATCCTTGAGCATGTTGGGAAGGGTCCTGAGCGCCTCATCGATCCGCGCCGGGGGTTCGATCCCGTACTTGTATCCGCTGTCATGCATCTCCCGGAAACTCGATTCCAACCGGGCAAACGGGTCCCGCGCGATAAAAATCAGGCGAATGTCAGGAAAATATTCCATCAAACGGTCGACGACGACTTCGCCATATTCTTCCGTCGAGTAGACGGTACTCCCTTCCCCGTGCAGTCGTTTTTCCGCGACACCATCAAACAGCTTCCAGTAAGAATCCCACCCACGATGGTACTCGTTGGCAAAAAAACTGGGTTCCTTCATGATGGCATCGTGCGGATTGGGGATCCCGATTTCCGGATGCTCGGCAAGCATTGCACAAAGCGATGTCGTGCCACATTTGCTGAAGCCCGGGACAATAAAATCAATCTTCATCGGTTCAGCACCTTCAAAGTAGAGCACGACAAAACCAGGTACAGCGATGTGGGACGCGCTACGCCGCGCGGCGGGCTTTGATCTGTGGTGTCACTTCCAGATTCGCCGCTGCAACCGTCGAATCCAAAGCGACGCTCAGGCGGCTCCAGACGGCTTCCGAACTGGCCCATCCATTCATTCGTTCGCGGGCTCGTGTGGACATCGCCCTGTAAGCATCCGGATCCGACTTGGCCATTCGGTAACTGGCCCGGATCTGCTTCACCAGCGACGGCCAGACAATTCTCGCCCAGGTGGTCCGACAACGCAGTTCGGGATCATGCGGGAAGGCGGCTGGTTCAGGGTGCGATTCGACCACGAAGCCGACTTGATCGTCGAAGTAGTCGGCAATGGCCGTATGACAGGGTGAAATTGCGGGCCGGGCGGCCGCCAGGTAATTCATCAGCGGCAGGCAGTTTCCTTCCGCGCGGGTTGTCTGAATGTAGAACGTACTGGCCGCGGCCAGGTCATGCAGTTGGCTTTCCGTCAGGAATTCCGTAATGAAGATCACCTTACAGCGGTGAGGAATATTCCGGTCGCGGTAGTAATCGAGAATCCCTTGCGCCGCATCGGGGCGGCTGGCGGCCAGCTTGACCACCAGCGTTGCATCTTTGCAATCTCCCAGCGCCATCAGGAAGCCGGTGAGAAGGTCCGACCAGTTCTTCCGACCGTCGAGCGGATTGAAGATGCTGGTGTAAACAATGCCCGACAGCTCGATCTCGGGACTGGTACGATAAAGAGTCGAAAGCTTCGTCGGCCTCAGGGTCGCATGGTACCCCGCCTTCAACGCACGCTGACATCGCTCGTAACGCTCGTAGAGCGACGAACCAACCACAGAACGAGTCACATTGCGAATCCCGGCTTCAATCGCCAGCCCCCATCGCTTCAGCCCCGTAGGAGGCGGCTTGGTCTGCTGTCGAGCAGGTAGCCGACGAACCTTTTCGGGTGTCGCCGGAATGTCCTGGGGCAGAACCATGGCCGGGATTTCCATGCTGACAGACTGCTGTGGCGCCCATTCTCGAAGTTCGAAGTAGGGGTCCGGTGTTGGAACAGGAACGATGTGCATGGGCACTGTGATCCCCGCATTTCGAAGTGCGTCGAACGTGAACGGCCCTCCGACGAAGACCGCCTTGCATTGGGCAGCCACATCGGGCCACTTATTCTGAGGATTGTCGTCGAATGCCTCATTGGGAATGTCCGGAAATTCCCAGGCGGGGACGACAATGTTCGGAGCGGATTCCGTCAGGCAGACATCCTGAAACGGCAGGATACTGACATGAACGGGTTCCAGATTTCGATTCCGCATTTCCTGGATGGCCGCTTCCAGATTGTTGCGGGGATCGGGAATGACATAGACCTCGCCCCAGCGGCTGAGCAGTGGAATGAACAGGTTCGCCACGATGTCGTGGGAATAACCCGCGATACCCAGGTTCAGCCCCTTGCAAGCACCCGTATTGTAAGACGTCAGCAGCACGGCCATCCGTTTCGCTGCAGGAGCGTCTGCAGGGTGATTGTGAGTCGTCACGTCAGTGCAGTCCATAACGGTTTGTCTCTTTCGGACAACTGCGAGAGTTAAGTGTCGGTTTCAGTGCGAGCGTTTCCGCGTCCGTGGCACAGTCCTGATCGGACACCCTCATACCGGTTTGCGGGCAATCACAACCTGGCTTTTGGGCATGAATGCGTCGAGCGCATTAATCGCGGTTTCGGCATTCGGGATTTGCAGCAGTTCGAACCAGGTCCTGGTCCAGTTCTCAAGCACCGGTCCTTGCGGGGTCATCTTCTCCTGCTGACTGGCCCAGAAGAAAATCCACCACATCGACCAGAAGAAACCGGTGTGCGTGTGCTCGATCAGCTCTAACCCAGCCTGCTCGATCAGTCGATCAAATTCGTCCCGCTGGAGGATCCGGATGTGATTCGGCTTTTCCCAGTAGATCGACGGTGCAAATTTGGTCTGGACGGTCTCTGCAACCGGATCGGGAACGGTAATCAGGTACATGGCACCAGGCTTCCCGACCCGGACAAGCTCGGAAAGAAATTGAGCCGGATCGTCGACGTGCTCCATGACTTCCATCGAAATGACTTTGGTGGCAGTCTGGTCTGCCAGAGGAAGCGGATTGGAATCGCTGACATACCCCTGAAACGGCCGCCCCGTCTGGGCAAACCGTTCCATCTTCCGCTTGACGTTTTCGATCCTGTCTGGATCGATATCCGTCCCGATGACTTCGGCACCAAAGGAAGCAGCAAAGGCACAGACATCGCCGAAACCGCACCCGACGTCGACCACAGTATCGTCAGCGGTGATTGAGAAGCCTCTGGCCAGTTCGCCACTGGTGCGGTTGAACCAGCCACGTCGGACGTCGTCGATTAACCCGCATTCGCCCGCTTCCACAACGCGAGGACCGGAAGGCGGCAATGGCTCGAGTTGGCGATACTCTGAAGTTCGTGAAAAGCACCGATTCGCGAGTTTCATTAACCGAGATGTCATTGTGAAGTGTCCTCCCTTGGACGCTGTTCTTCGATCACTCGTGGTCTGCGGCTTTGACTTCCGTCGCGGTCATCGTCACTGCGATCAGTGATTGGTAGTGAGGGGCAGTCCAAATCTGCGGGTGCGTGAATCGCCTTCTCGATCGTGCGTTGCGGCCACAAATGTCCGCGAGATGCAGGGGGCAGCCACCAGACGCGCTGATTCGAGGATGCGCGTTCCGACCGTGATCAGGGGGATCATCCAGAGATCAGAACGCCGATGATGGCGTCCGTACAAAGTGATCTGGCTCGGGTTCAAAAAGACATTGCGGAACCCGAGCGGACGTGCCACCTGCTGGTGCGTGACATGTTCGGTGTCGTGCCCTGAGTAGGTCCCCGCCAGGTAGGCGGGCATCCGGTACACCCCCAGCCCGCCAAAACTGCACATTACCGGAACCAGGGGTTCGCCGCGCTGCCAGCTCATGTAGTTCACTTCTGCAGTGGAGAGCTGAGTGAAGTTTTCATCGTTGCGGAAGGCCCAGGCGTCGTACTGCAGGAACGCATTCAACGCGATGCCGCACCGGCGCAGAATCAGGCCATTTGACCCCACGAAATCCCAGTTCTCATGACCGAAGGTGTTCGCGACGCCATCGTCACTCCAGCCGTATTCCAGGTCTGTATCCACGACGATCACATGGTCATAGTCAGCATACTTTTCGCGAATGAGGTTGAGACATTCATTCCGATAACGGGCCATTCGCTCGGCACGTTTCAGACAGCGGGCACAGGGATTCACCGGGTCGCCCAGTTGTTCGACCGTGATATCGACTTTCGGGTTCGCCTGGGCCCACTCCTGCAACAAAGGCTTGGTATTGTCCGTCGAATCATTCTCGTAGATGACCACGCGATAGTCCGCGAACATGGTCCCCAGTCGCTCGATGCGAGCGATGGATTTGGGCAGGATCTTTTCGACATTGCGTGCCAATCCGCAGATCACCGCCCGGCTTCGCGCCATCCGCTGCCGCCCGGTCGCGACTCGTTCGAGATAGCTGGAGAGATACTCCTGCGCGACGGGAATATCAGCCAGTGAGAACGAGAAATCCTTGTCCATTATTTGACTTCCAAGATCAGGTGTAATGGCCGCGATGATCGCGGCAGACTGGTCTTTGCGAGCAAGAACATAAACGGCCCCTGCAGAGCCGCAGACAGGTTCACGACAAGGCTTTTATAAATCTGACAAGAGCACCGAAAACGCATACGTGCGGGAAATCAGGCGGCGCGATTGACGGTATGGGTGACGTCTTTCACATCGCCCCGGTCGACTTGAATAATGCGAGTCGCAAGTTCGAGAGTACTCTGACGGTGAGTAATCATGATCAGGGTCTTATCTTTGGCATGAAGCAACAATGCTTCATGGATCAGCTTTTCACTTTCCACATCAATCTGGTTGGTCGCTTCATCCAGAATCAGGATCTCGGAATTACGCAAGAGGGCCCTGGCCAATGCGATTCGCTGCCGTTGCCCCCCACTCAAACGCTGACCGTTCGGCCCGACATTCGTGTAGTAACCCCAGGAGAACTCGGAAATAAACTCGTCAGCCCGCGCTTTTTTGGCTGCCTCAACAACCTCAGCGTCTGTAGCATCCCAGCGGCCATAACGAATGTTGTGCAGAACGGTTTCGTTAAAGAAATCCGATTGCTGCGAGACGATGGCGATCCGGCTGCGAATGTCATTCAGAGCCAGATCGCACAACGGGATACCATCCATCGTGACGGCCCCCTTCTGCGGATCATAGAAGCGACATAGCAGGTTCATCAGCGTGCTTTTGCCGCCGCCGTTGGGACCAATGACAGCAAGCCGCTCTCCGAACGGAATCGTCAGGTTGACGTTCTTCAGAACTTCGTGAATCCCATCATAACTGAACGTGACGTTCTTGAATTCAATCGTCCGATGCGGGATTGAGATCGTCGTTGCTTCAGGCGGATCCACAATGCGGGACTGAGCATCCAGGAGTGGATAGAGCAGGTTTGCCGCAGCAGAACCGGAATTAATTCCACCAATGACCCCCGACAGCTTTCGAAGTGGTTCCGTCGCACCGACAAGTAGTCCAAATACCACGGTCAGCTCTGTGACACTCATCGGATCGACCGTCATCCGGATACCGAAGATGTGTGTCTTCTGGCTGATGACAAGATAGGCAGCTACCCCCAGTCCGGTGCAGAGGGCAGACATACCGAAGACTTCGGTAATGGGATTGGCGAGGGCGTTATAAAAACTCCCCAGGACCCCCATGCGCCGCATTTGCTTTGTCGATTTCCGAAAGCGTTCACGTTCATAGGGTTCCATCGTGTTCGCCTGCACTGTCTGCAGAGCCCCAAACACTTCCAGAATCACATGATGGAACCCCAGGGAGCGATCGAGGGCCTGCCGCGCAAGTCCCCGGATTCGACGGTTCAGCCAGACCATCAGCACGACCATCAGCGGCGCAAAGATCATCGACGCGAGTGTGACCCGCCACGACACAATCATGGCGAGTGTCAGGCAACTGAGAATCCGTAGCGGTTCGGCGACGAGTCCTCCGTAGAACGCGGTGATCCCCTGCGCCAGACCGTCAGTCGTATGAGTGATATAGGCCATGAAACCACTGATCCCCAAGTGGTTAAAGCCTGTGCGGTCCATTGTTACCGCCTTGCTGAAGATTCGCATGCGAACTTCGCGGGCGATACTCTGCGAGACATAGTTGACCAGCACCACGTTCGCCATGCCGAAGATCTGCTTGAGCAACGTTCCCGCGACGACGAGTACCAGCACGAGAATGACGGTGTTAAAGGGATCCGTCGGCAGCCACGCTTCCAGCCAGGGCTGCAGTCGCTCACGCGATTGCAAGTTGACCTGTTCGGCCATCAGCTTGGTCTGCAGCATATCACGCTTGAGACGCATCGAGAGATAGTGCTCGTCGGTCTGGGGTGGCAGAACGACAGCTTCCACCTCGGCAGCCAGTGTATTGACTTTATCTCGAACCGCTTCAGTCCGTTTGATATTCCATTGTTGAAGCGTGTCACCGTGGATTGTCGTTTCAATCACGGGAAAGAGCGCAATGATGTTAGCGCCCCAGAGAAAGGCCATCGCAAATGAGCACAGGATGCCAATGCTTAACGTCAACCAGTGACGCCATGCCTCGCGCAGTGCCCGACAATAGTTCTTCATGTAGACGCAGCCTCCCTGCCGCGATTACCGCAATAGAACAAGACCTCAGCCGTGCTAGAGCTTGCATCGGAACGTATCGATAATGCAAAAATGAGACAAGGCGAAAATTACAGTGCCGAAATACTGCATTCACCGTGCGTCGCTATCATCTGACACGACCCTAAACTCTTACATTCATGCCCTTATCGTGGAACTTGCACGAAATTCAGGTTGGTTGTTTGCCACCGATTACGGGCTCGTTCGCTGTCGCAAAAAAAGAAAAATATTCTGCCAGCGTCGCCCGCTGATGAACATCAGTCTCACGCGCAGGCCAATCAGTTTCGCCTGAATCCTCGAATTGACTTCGGAAATCCCCAACACTGTTCAGAAGTGTTATTTCCTCCGTCACCAGACCGCATCCACCTTTCCGGCGATGCTAACATTCTTTTACAAACGCTCGCACCTCAGGGAGAAGCACCCGCACAAACTCCACCCGGCTGACATCCAGAGATGTTTCTCATTCGCAATCTTATAATCCGGCCGTATCCTGGCAGCATCGCGAAGAGGTTGCCCCGAGTTTCCTGCATCGCGCGACGAAGAACGATCACCATTTATCAGTGGACCGTGTGTCACGGACAGCTATCTCGCATTGGCTTTCCAGATGAAGGTCGAGTGAAGACTTGGAACGAGTCATTGACAGGAACAACAGCACCCGGTGACCACGTGCTCCAACTTCGGCGGAAAACGGTCACCACAACGCCACCCCGTTCGCGCAGGAATGCTATCGCCATGCGATTCCCACACCCGCTGTTCCTCATCGCCTTCGTGTCTGTCTGGTTGCCGGGCTCGCCTTGTCCTGCGCAATCAGCGCCTGACGACCTCCCGTCGGCCGCACCACGGGGGGCCGAGTCGACTTACGCCTCGCCCCCCGCCGACCTGATTTTTCGAAACGGGGCTGTCTACACCGTCGACGCCGCCCGAAGCTGGGCCGACTCGGTCGCCATTCGAGAAGGACGGATCGTCTACGTCGGCACTGGCCCGGGGATCCAGAAGTGGACAGGCCCGCAGACTCGTCAGATCGATCTCGCTGGAAAGATGCTCTTGCCAGGATTCCATGACTCGCATGTCCACCTGATCGGCGGAGGAATTGAACTGGGTGAATGCGACATCAATGGACTGACGACCGTGACCGCCATACAGGACGCGGTTAAAGCCTATGCCCTGCGGCGCCCGGAAAAGACATGGATTCGTGGCGGGGGATGGCCGCTGACGCTGGAAGAGGGCAATCCCAGCAAAGAACTCCTTGATCGAGTCATGCCAGATCGCCCCGTCCTTCTGGACGCGTTCGACGGACACTCGACCTGGGCCAACTCGATGGCCTTGAAACTCGCTGGCATCACCCGTGAGACGCCCGATCCGCCCCGTGGACGCATCGAACGGGATCCGCAAACGGGTGAGCCGACGGGAACCCTGCGAGAATCCGCCAGCCGCCTGGTCATCAACAAGATCCCCCCGTATACCCCCGACGAATATCTGAAGGGATTGCGGCGGGGTCTGGAGGTCGCCAACCGGTTTGGGATCACGTCGGTTCAGGAAGCGTCAGTCGCGGAACAACACCTCAATGCTCTTTCCGAACTGGATCGGGCAAGGGAACTGACTGTCCGGGTCGTCGCGGCCATGCGTGTCGATCCTGCCAAACAGATGCTTCAGATTCCGCAATTCGTCGAATGGCGAGAGAAGTTCCGCGGAAGGCGACTGCGGGCCACTTCGGTCAAGATCTTTGAAGATGGAGTCATCGAGTCACGAACAGCGTCGCTGCTGCAACCCTACCTCGGTGGCACGCAAGAGCGAGGATGGCTCAACTTCGAGCCGGAAGTACTGAACCCTCTCGTTGTAGAACTTGATCGGCTTGGGTTTCAGATTCACGTTCATGCGATTGGTGACCGAGCCATCCAGTGCTCGTTCGATGCGCTGGAACTGGGTCAGAGGCTGAACGGCCGTCGCGATTCGCGCCACCATCTTGCACATATCGAACTGTTCGACCCTTCGGACATTGGCCGCTTTCGCAAACTGGGCGTGATTGCCAATTTTCAGCCGTTGTGGGCGAATGCAGATCTCTACATCGTCAACATGACGCAGCCCATTCTGGGCCCCGAGCGGTCCCGCTGGTTGTACCCCATTCGCAGTGTGGCCGAGACGGGTGCCCTGATCGCCTGTGGCAGCGACTGGTCAGTCACCTCCATGAACCCGCTCGAAGCGATCCAGATTGCCGTGACCCGACGAGGATTGAATGAGGGGCCGGGGCCCGCCTGGATCCCGGAAGAAACCGTAGACCTCTCGCTGATGCTGGCGGCCTACACTATTAACGGAGCCTATGTCAATTTTCAGGAACAGGAAACGGGGTCCATTGAAGTCGGCAAAGCGGCGGACCTGATTGTTCTGGACCGTAATCTGTTCGAGATTCCCCGCCACGAGATCCACCAGGCCAAGGTACTGCTGACCCTGCTGGAAGGAGAGCCGGTTTACCGCAGCGCCGATTTCCCCGAGTGACTTCGCCGCAGCGGATGGCTCTGGAATGGACCACCACCCCCGCACCTCGCTCCCACCGGCATCCTTCCTCACGAAAACTCTGTTCGCTCGCCAACAGGAAACAGCGATAGCCCTGACGATGGGATCATCAGGGCTTCACGCTGAACCTCAAGTTTTCAGCCAGTCATCGCTAGACAGGCCGTTGTTCAAACTCAAATTCTTCTGCGTCGAATTCACCGACCGCTGGGGGTCGCCCCCCGTGGCCGGGACCTCGTTCTTCTTCCGGACGGCCTTCAGGCGGACCACCGCGGCCCGGGGGAGGACGATGCCCCGGAGGAGGACGGTGCCCCCCTGGCCCTCCCGGACCTCCCGGTCCCCAGGGGAAGCCGCGGAAGCCAGGGCGGCGGGAAGGACGGTCAGGTGCATCCCCTTCGCCCTGCCGACCATCTGGCCCCTCATGAGGCGGCCCGAAACCTTCGCCATGATCCCGATCTCGTCTCTCGGCGCGGGGGCCACGCTCTGGCGACCCCTCGCGTTCTGCCTGATCCCGGTCATGCCGTGGAGGTGCGGAAAAGCGACCAGGTCCGCGATGCCCTCGCTCCCCCTGTCCCTGTTCACGGAACTGACGTTGCGGGCGGTCTCCATGGAAATCAGGTCGATGACGTTCACCGCGACGATCCGATTCGGCCACCCGATGAGGGGGCCTCACTGGGCCACGACCGAATCCGTGTCTCTCTCGACCAGGAAATCGACCGAAGTGGTGATGGAAGTCAGGCCCCTCATGTCCCCCTCGGTATCCCGCATGTCGTCGCCCTTCCCAGTGCGTATCACTTCGAGCCGATCGGAAATCACGATCACCCCAGTCGGGTCCGCGTCCCCTCCACCCCTCGTGAGCGGAGTGCGGATGATGAGGGCGCCGTGGAGGGCCGAAGTCAGGTCGACCATCCCGATGAGCGAATTCGCGAAAGCCACCCCCTCGTGGCGCGCCAAATCCGGGTCGATGGGGCGGGCCGTCGAATCGGCCGTCCCGTGCAGCAAATCGATGAGGTGGCGGGCCGAAGTGGCGGGGACCACGATGGGGGCCTCGATCTCGGCCGAATTCACGATGTGAACCATCGTCATCTCGCCCGGCCCAGTGATGTTCACGTGGACCGAACCCGTCGCGTGGCCCCCAATCGCGGCGGAACTCTCTCCGTCCCAAGTCTCGGTCGCGATCGAAATCACCTCGATGATGCGGCGGTCCACCGCGCCCCGGCCTTCCCCAGCCCTCTCTGTCGTGACGATCGAAATGACGATCAGGTCGATTGCCATCACCTCGATGAGCGAATTCACGCGGTGCAGGGCCGCCATGCCCCCCACTGCGTCCCCACCCGCGCCCCCATCCCTCGTGGGCCTCGTGTCGGAAATGATCTCGATGGAAGTCTCCCCCCCGGCCTGCGAAGCGGCGACCGTGCTGGAACGGACCTGGCCCGCGTCCCCCATGTCGGCCGGGGCCCCATCCCTCACCTCGTCCTGGTCCCCAGCCTTCGTGTCGACCGTGAGGCCCGCGGTGGTGGTGTTCGCGTCCCCACCCACGTCCCGACCGGTCACGTTGTTTCGGCCGGTCGGGTGTGGCTTCAGGCGAATCAGCCGGAGTTGCTGGTGGAGTTGCTGCTTCTGCCGCTGCTTCAGCATCCGCGGGAGGTGATTCCGGGGCTTCTGCTGGCTTGGCCTCATTGTCAGGTTGCGCTGCTGAGGCAACGCTGTCCCCTTCGGTCTGTAATTCAACTGCAGCAAGCGGGCTGATCAGCAGCAACACCGTTGCTGCGAACGTCCCCCCGCTTCGAACGATGCTGAGCATGGGTTTCCCTTTCCTTAGGCGAAGAAGTGAAATCGCAATTGACCGCAGATGTCCCGATCCATCAGGCCCCACAAAGGAATCCAACACGTTGCCAGCTTCCTGTGCCGTAAATGACCTCGCGATCGCGCGGTGTTTTCGATCGCGTCATCCTGATAGTCGCGCAGGCCACCCCGATACCGCCGCGCGATGTTTTTCCGCGCGTCCGAATTTGGCTGAAATTCAGGTCCGGATGGGCTCAACCGCGTCCCTGTCACTCTGAAAGCCAAAAGGTCGAACGACTTGCAGCGCCCTCACGTTGCCGTGTCCGTTCGCCGTGATGTGAGCGTCGAGAGCCGGGCCACTTTCGGAGAGCGTGGTGCGTCGGATTGGCTGATGGCGGGAAATCGCGCCGTTCAGCGATTCGGCATTCCTGGCGCCGCATTGGCGCGGAGGGCATTGAGAGAGGAAGCGGGAGTGAATGTGTAAAACGAAAACCCTCTCCGGGCTTGAGGTCGGGAAGCCGGGAGAGGGAACGTGAGGTCGTTGTCTGCACTTGTGTCCGGTCCCCCTTGTCGGGGCTGGCCGGAAACGAGGATCATCAAGAGCGGGATGGAATGCTAATGCAGCTTGACGGGAGCAGCCTGACCGGGTCGATACAGTGTGAGCGAACGTTCTCGCGGATCGACACGCACTACACAATCGGGCTCGCCGGCGGCCTGTCGCTCCAGAATGGCTTCGAGTGCCTGAACCGCCGCGACTGTCTGCCAGTCCGCCGTCAGATCGTTGTAAGCCAGGCTTTGCATCTGTTCCAGTCGTTGCGGCTGCTCACTTGAAGTGCCACCGAATTTGACGTACCCCAGCTCTCGTACGAAGCGCTCGAGAACTTCCACTCCGTAACCGCGCTGGGATCGTTCACCCCACGGCTCGAGGAACGTCCCGTTGTAGTGGTTGTTCATCGTGATCTTGCGGGTGATCGGTGTCTCTCCTTCCACCGTGCATTCCACGCCTCGTTTGCGGGAATGCCCGTTCCAGATTCCATTGTCAAAGCGGAACTGCACTTCCTGCTCAACGTAACCGGGGAAGTTGTCCGGAGTGACCCACGAAGTGTGGATATCGAACGCCGCTTCCCGACCATCATCGTACTCGTAAATCATCCGCATCTGGGTACTGTCCCAGGTGGGTCCATCCTTGGGGCCGACGATGCCTCGCTGGCCGGTCGCGGTCACGGTCTTGAGGCGTCCGCCGAACGTGAAGTCGATCAACTTGATGTAATGCACCGCGACATACGTTCCCGGATTACGGCCGGTGATCCATTCCGAAAACTGACTGCCCGAGATCTGCTTGGGTTCCAGCAGCGAGCAGTAGCCGTTGTTGACGTGACGCAGCACGTGATCCGCGACCAGCGTTCGCAACTTCTTGTGATCCGGGTCGAGCAGCTTGTGGTAAACGACCTTTGCCAGTAGCCCCTTCCGTTTGGCGATTGCGGCCAGTTCCTCGAGTTCCCCCAGAGCCAGGACCGAGGGCTTCTCGATCAGAACATGGACTCCCGCTTCGAGCAATTTCTTCGCCGCATCGAAGTGTCTGTTATCGGGTGTTGCCACGCACGCGAAATCGACGTTGGCCGCGATTAATTGCTCGACCGAATCCTCTCCCGCAAAGCTGGTAAAGGGGAAAACTCGTGACCCGGCCGACTTCCGATAGGCTTCCGCACGATGCCCCGTCTTTGACGCGACGGCGACGAGAGGGACATTGATCACACCGAACCGGTGATCGAACAGACTTTCGCCATGCGTTCGTTCAAAGAACGGCCGGTAGGTCTCGTCAAAAATCATTCCCATGCCAACCATGCCGGCACGAAGCGAAGGAAGAGGCGAAGTCACTGACGTATTCCCGATCAAAGGTTATTCAGATATCTGCTGAGGAATGTCGACCGAAGATGATTACCACTGGCATGCAGATTCACAATCGAGACCGGGTAACTTGTCTGCGCACGTTTGAGGAGGGCCACGCCTTCCCGGACGAGTAGCTGCTCCCTCCCCGTGACCACCCTGATTGTGGACAAAGTCCGGATCGGCTGCGGCCGGAAACGCTGAGTCGTCGAGATTCCGGCGAGTGATTCCTCTTCGCGTGACTTGCTCACCTGCGGCATCAATACGAGACTGTCGGACTGCGGTTTACCTCCTGCGAACTCCGATACAGATCCTCTTCAAGGTCGTTAAAAGGTCATTCATGCCCCTTCCGACTCCGCCGACGCTGTTACTCGCCGCCGGAGGCATCGCATTGGTCTGGGGCCATTTCCACAAGGTTCATCCTCGTTTCGCCTGGGGAGGATTTTCACTGGCTGCCGTGCTGATCGCGGTGGCCTGCTTGTGGTTTGACCCCGTCACGACGACAGAACAGAGTGAGTCGATCCATCGGCATCGCGTCTGGATCAATGACCCGCTCGCCGTGTCAGAACAGGGACTGGTCCTCGCATTCGGATTGCTCGCCGGTTTCGCGCTTCTGGACCGAAGTACCTTCAGTCCGAACGAGGCGAATGACCACGGATTTTTTCTTTTTAGCCTGGCGGGCCTGATGTTGATCGCCAGGTCGAATGATTTCCTCTCGCTGGGACTGTCGCTGGAGATCACAGGTGCAGCGGGTCTGGCGTTTCGTCGGCTGAATCGACTCGCGACGGTGACTGCCACGACGGTCACTGGCGCGACGGGAGAGCCAATGACGGAAATCCGTTCCCCCTCCGCAGGAGGTACGTTCTCTGGAAACCAGAGCGAACTTCACTGGCTCACCTCCATCGGGTTGTGGCTGGGGATCGCGTTACTGATGAACACACTCGCAACAACCGAGTTCGACGCGATCAAGCGAATCCTCGTCGTCGCCTATCAACCCCAATCCGCGGAGGCCTCGATCGGAGCCCCTTCAAAACTGATCCTGTTGGCGGCGGGCCTGATCGTTCTTTCGCTGTATGGCCGGATGGGAGTTATTGCCCTGCTCGACAACGACGCACCGGGTTCCGATATCACCCCTCGTCCGCTATGCGGATTTATCCTGCTGTCGGGCCCCCTGGCGGGGGGCATCGCGCTGACTCGCCTGTGCGGTGTGGTGTTTGAGGGACTGGGAGATTCGCTGACCATTCTGCTGATCGTCCTGTGCCTGGTCGCTTTTCTTCGTTCGGCCGTGATGGCCGTTCGCGGATTTAATGCAGGCAGTCGCTCCATACCCGTATGGGTCAGGAGCCTGGTCATTGCGCAGAGCGCGTGGTTGGGGATTGGTCTGATCGCCGTGGCGATGGAGCTTCAGCACCCCGATGCCCGCTGGGCCAAGTTTCCCACAGAGCCGGAAACCCTGTCCCTGCTGGTTTATGCCCAGGTCGTGCAGCTCGTCGCGTGCGGCGGGGTCATCTGGACACTCGAGTTTCTCTCCCGTGCGGGACGTGGCGTCGAGTATCTGGAAGACCTCAAGGGACTCGCTCGTTTCGCGGTGATCCCTGCGATCGTCCTCATGGCCTCGATCATCAGTTGTGCAGGGGGACCGTGGACGGCAGGATTCTGGGGGCGCTGGTGGATGATCGTCGTGAGTCTGAATGTCCACATCAAGACGCTGTCGAGCATTCTGGTTCCTCATGGAAGCCTTCGCATCCTGATCTTCCTCGGGATCATCGCCTCCATCCCGATTGCGGGGATCGCCATCCGGTTCTTTCGGGAACTGTTTCTCGAGCAGCCACTCGCGCGTACTCGGTTCACCGGCGGGCGTGGTGCCCTGGTGGCCGGGATACTGGCAGCCCTGACAACACTGATCCTGGGGGTCGCTCCGCAGTTGCTTGTTGCTCCGCTGCGCGCCATCCAGGCCCCGCAGGAATTACTGCCGGAAACGCAGCCCCGGGGATCGGGAAAGAACCATTCGGTATTCCGTATGAATGGACCAGGCCCGGAAAAGTTTGCTGGATTGGCATGTCAAGACAGATCTGCTCGTCAAGTCAGACACGAATTACTTATCTCAATAAAAGTCGCGGCCTGCTCTTGGCAATCGCCGCAGAGTTGGGCACAATTCTGCCCCGTGTGGTCAGGGACTTTAGAACTTGACCATCATCCCAGCGAGGACATTCCCTTCATCCTCGTCGATCCTAACTCTTGAGAGACCCAAGAGTGAACAATCCGACTACTCCGCACAGTGTTCAAAGCTCCACTTTGGACGCCGATCTGCCGAATTTATTAGACCGATATGCTGCATCTCCCAAGTCAATCGCTCCATTTCGACTGTCATTAAGTCAGCTCACTACATTCCAATGGTCGTTAGCTCAAGAAGCCTTGCAACTCAAGCAGGCCGGTTTTGATGCGATTGGATTGTGGCGACCCAAGCTTGCTGATTTTGGAGAACGGCGTGCCGCACAGGCACTGACGGACGCACGACTGACAGTTTCATCGCTGTCCTTCGCCGGAGGCTTCACAGGCGGTTGCGGGTTCAGTTATCTGGAAGCCATCGAAGATGGCATGCAGGCTATTGATCAAGCCGAGATCGTCGGTGCGAAAACCGTGATCTGTGTCAGCGGGTCAAAGCATGGACATACCGTACGCCACAGCCGCCGGCTCGTCGTGGATGGTATGCGGCAGATGGCGGACTACGCAGAACGGGCCGGGGTCACACTGTCGCTGCTGCCGATGCATCGGCAGTTCAGCAAAAAGTGGACGTACCTCAACTCGCTGGACGAGACCCTGGATGTGCTGGGCCTGATCCGCTCATCACACGTCGGTCTGGCCTTTGACACCTATCAGATGTTTGAAGAGCCTGACCTGCTGAGCCGTATTCCCGAAATTGCGCCGATCACCAACATCGTGCAGTTAAGTGACAGCAATCGCGTGCCCGGTTCGGAACAGGATCGCCGGATGCCAGGTGAAGGGGTGCTCCCGCTGACAGAACTGATTCAAGGCTTTCAGTCAGCAGGGTACGCTGGTTACTTTGACATTCAGGTCTGGTCGGGTAATGTGTGGAAGTCGAATTACACACACCTGATCGAACAGTCGCATGCGGTGGTGAAAGGGATGTCGCTTCGGGCGACCGCCCCCAAGTAACTCGGCAAATGGTTCTGGGCAACGGAGTGCCGATTCGCAACCAAGTGACGATTGTTATCGCTCGTGGTTGCTTCTGCAGATTCCCACCAACGGTTTTTCCCGCCCTTTGAATGTTTGGCCGAAACATGTCGCGAGAATGGTTCAGCCTCGAAGAGCTGGCTCGTCAATTGGGGCGAGACCGCCGCGAGATCGAGAAACTCGTCCAGCGCGGTCGTATACCCGGGCGCAAAATGGCGGGCGAGTGGCAGTTTCACCCCACTGAGATCACTCATTGGCTGGAACAGGAAATGCGCGAGTACACCGATCGCGAATTGGCTGTTCTTGAGCAGACACACCGCTCAGCCGAGTTCGCAGACCCCCATCCGATCTCGGCACTCCTGCGTCCCGAAACGGTGCTGGTCCCTCTCGAAGCCCGCACGCGACGCTCGGTCCTGGAAAGCCTCGTCGAACTGGCAGGACGGACCTGGGAAGTCTGGCAACCCGCGGCTCTGCTGGCTGCGATTCAGGAACGCGAAACCGTCCTGTCGACCGCATTCGAGAACGGTGTTGCGATTCCCCATCCGCGTAACCCACTGCCCGACGCACTGGGTCAGTCGGTGATCGCATTTGGCCGACTGCAATCAGGCATCCCGTTCGGGGCCCCTCATCACGTCATGACGGATATGTTCTTTCTGGTCGTCTGTCGCGACTCGCGAACTCATCTGCACGTCCTGGCAAGACTCGGGCGGTTGTTACAGACCCCCGGCTTCGTGGATGAACTTCGAGCCGCAGAAGACAGTGCGACCGCCTATGACGTCATCGTCCAGGCCGACCAGCAGTTCATCGTCTGACACACTCTTCCAGCGAACTCACAAAGCCGGGTGGCACCAGTTGACCTGGCTTTTTTCTTTCACACCGTAAGCCGCTCCGTTCGCGAACGGTCTCCCGCAGCGTGTGCGCTCAAGTTGGCTATGGCAGCCGGAAACGTGATCAGTCGCTCCTTTGTTGGGGAATCGTCATCGCGGTGTCGCTCCCGCTTGTCCGGATGGCAAGTCGCGCGCCCCGGATTGTCCTTACCGGGTTACGATGAAGCCACTTTGATCCTCCCGAAACGCCACGACCGTGTGCGATCGCACACGGTCGTGAAAGTCGGATGGACGTTTCCTGTTACCTTTACTGGGCTGCAGGGGGAATTCCATCCTGTTCGGCCGTGAAGTTCAGACCAGGCACATTCTCTGCCGAACCTGGCGGCTTGAACGAGAACGACTTCTTCCCTTCGTCATAAGTGATCTTCCCCGCCAGCGGTGGGCCCTCCTGCTGACCCAGCACCAGCACATCATCCTGATAGCCGGCTTGTCCCTGAATCGTTTGTGTACGCCCATCTTGCGTCACAGCCCAGGTGAACTCGCCGCCCGACTTAAGAACGAGGATGATTTTCACCTTTGGATCGGGCGAAGCGACCCAGGTTCCCATTAGCTTTTCCGGTGGCGGAGGAGGAGCGGCCTGATCCCCGGCTGCCGGAGTTGTCCCGTCGCCATCAGGAGCCGGCGTTGGCACGGAGACTGACTCGCTCGACAGTTTTCGCTGAACCTCTTTGACCTCCTCCGTGGGATTCAAGGTCTTGGCGAGCTTCGCAGAGAGCGTGTCGTCTGGCTGCAGCTTCACAACCTCACCAAATTGCTTACCGGCCGCTTCTTTCGAACCTTGCGCCAGGTAAATGTAAGCCAACTGGAACTGTGCCGCTGCCGAGTTGGGATTGTCTTTCACGTAATTCTCAAGTTGTCGAAGCTGGTCTGTATAGACGTCGATGCTCGAATAGAGATTGATCATCGTCGCCCAATCCCAGCTTGGACCCGCAGACAACACGGCGTAGTTGACGGCAGCCGCTTCGTCATAGCGCTTCAGCGCAAACAGACAAAGTGCACGGAACTCGTGCAGCACGGGATCCGATGGCAGTTGAACCAGGGCCTGATCGGCCAGACTTAACGCCCGTCCAAAGTCGTCGGCCTTGAAGCTTTCTCTCGCCGATTCGAAGACCTTCTGCGCAGATTCGGCTGCCGTCGGCTCGGGTGGAGCCGACGTCGTGTCGATCGGCTTCGAGTAGTCATAGGCGACAATTGTTTGCGAGGTAGTGGGCTGTGCACTTCCCACTTCCACCACGACCGGTTGAGGCTGCTGAATGACCACCGTCTGGGTTGCCGGTGTGATGTAAGGATTGGCATAGCTGCCATACATCCAATCGGATGAGATCGAACTGAGCCCCCAACTTCCATAAACGGGCGCGGCCCAGGCAGACGGGAAGTAGCTGTAGCTGCTGTAAGCGATGCCTGGGTTGAAAAGCGCGTTCACGCCCCATGAGGTCACCAGTCCGGCGCCAAAGCCACCCCAGAAGTTTCCACCCCCGTGGTACCAGTTTCCATAGTTCGCGCCGCTCCAGCCGGGTCCATAGTAGTTGTTGTTAATGACGTTCCCGCCACCCCCATACCACGGACGGCCGCCCCAGCCACCACCCCAGCGGCCACCGCCGCCCCAATTACCGCCATTCCAGTTTCCACCACCCCAATTTCCGCCTCCCCAGTTACCTCCGCCCCAATTCCCACCACCCCAACCCCCGCCCCAATTGCCTCCAGGCCGATTGATGACGGTGTTGTGATTGTTATTGATGTTGACGTTGTTACCGATGTTATTTCCGCTATTCCAGTTACCCCAGTTCCCTCCACCGGGCCGGTTGCCGTGAACGCCGCCGTTGCCAAGGCCAGGTCGGCCGCCACCGCCGGGGCGATTGCCATTCCAGGGTGGCCGATTTCCAGCCCACTGGCCGCCGCCACCCCCACCGGGACGGTTCCCCCCCGGTCGATTCCCACCGATTTGACCAGGGGGAAGCTTGTTTCCAGGCGATGTGCCACCGCCAATGGGAGGTCGCACGCCCCCGCCGGGATACGCACCGATCTGTCCGGGAAGTGGTCGTGCACCCCCGCCGGGACGATTTCCCCCCTGCCATGGTGGACGATTATTCGAGCCCCCCGGCCCGGTCGTAATCGGAGGACGAAAACCCGCTCCAATGTCACCAGGGCGAGTTCCCGGTCCTATCCCGGGTCCCGTTCCCGGTCGACTGCCGATCTGCCCGGGCAACGTTGAGGGACCACCCGTACCCGTCCCAGGGCGACTGCCGCTGCCGGGGCGGTTTCCAATGCCGGGCCGATTGCCGATCTGGCCTGGCAAAGTGACACCGGGGCGAGTCCCCGGGCGATTTCCGACTTGTCCGGGCAACGTGGAAGGTCCCGTTCCGATTCCAGGACGGTTTCCGATCTGACCTGGCGGACGGCTTCCCCCTCCCTGAATCCCTCCGGGACGATTAGTCCCCGTGATCCCACCAGGCCGGTTCCCCGAGACACCTGGAATAGTGGGCCGAACACCTCCGGCGATTCCTCCGGAAGGACGGTTGCCCCCTCCCGGTCCACCGATCTGACCTGGACGAGTATTCGGTCGATTCTGAATCGTGGGACGCTGACCTCCGGCGGTCACGCCGCCGGGCAGGTTCGGCCTGTTCATTCCGCCCATATTCGGCCGATTGCCCATCCCCGGATTGGGCATACTGGGCCGTGACATCCCCGAAGGACGATTGGACATCGGGTTATTGACCATTCCGCCCATATTGGATGGACGGCTGGGCATCGAGGGGCGAGCCATCTGGGTTGGCGGGCGAGTCATTCCACCTCCGCCACCGCCGCCTGGTCGCGACATCCCCCCACCACCACCGGGGCGGGCCATTCCGCCGCCGCCACCACCAGGCCGCGACATGCCTCCCATCGGATGTGACATTCCACCACCTGGTCGCCCGCCACCGCCACCGCCCCCACCCGGGCGTCCTCCGCCTCCACCTCCCGGTCGCCCACGCTGAGCGAAAGTGGGAGGGGTAAGGAATGACAGGCAGACCGCGACCATCAGAGAAACAGCGAGTCGCTTGTACATTGTGAGACACCCTGGAGCAAAGCGTTGATGGAAATCAGAATGCGATGGCCCGGCAGTTCCAGGTCAACTCGGAACGGCCTCCAATCGAAACGACAGTATTCAGGCCCGAAAGCTCGGAATTATTTCGCAGGGGCTGGCTTCGCTGGAACTCCGGGCGCTGGTGCCGCAGGATTGTTGGCGGCGGGTGCCGCAGCTTTATCACCCACAGCAGGAGCCTTGCGAACCATCATGATCTCATCAATATCGGGCGCGATTTCTCCACCAATGATGCGATCGAATGAACTTGTCTTCAGTGCATCCTTGCCGACGATGGTGACGACCTGAGTCGCCGAGTTGGGCAGTCCGTTGGACAGATTCCCTGCAGCACGAAGGACCCACTGATCATCTGCGACGCGGATCCAGGTGGCTTCGCCTCGTCCCCCGGCCGAATCAAACAACCATGAACGAATCTGGCCTGCCTGTGGGTCATAGGCCAGAACCATCAGACTGCTGTGACTCCCTTCTTCCCCTTCCGAGATGGTCGTCTTTCGCGTGAGATAGGCTTTGTTCTCGCCCCACTGCACAACGGAGTGAATCTTGAGATCACCACCCTGGTCGACCCATTCGCCGATCATCCATTCCAGTTCCGCCAGCCGGTCGGCGGGAGAAATGTCATCCTGCGAGGAAGGAAGATCCCGGATTTCCGCCAGCTTCCAGACGTTGTCTTTCTTGACCACCAGCGAGACGAAGCGATTGATGATCGGGGCTTCGTTGGGGGCCGTGTGTGACGAGGAACCTTCAATCTGTGCCACATCAGGTGTGATGTAACGAATGGATTCGATCTGCGAATCGAGCTTGTAGGTCGACGACTGTGCAAAGCCCTCGGCAAACTGCGCCGCAATCGAGGTCTTGCCCCGGATCACCGCTCCCTCAACGTCGATCAGCGTGGCATCGTCCGTGAAATAACCTGACAGCGCGTCACTGTTATGGCTGTTGTAGGCCTTCACAAATCCTTCGACGCGTTCTTTGATTGCCGCATCGGCAGCAGCGTTGGTACTCGCCTGGGCCATTGCTACAGAATTGGCGGTGAGCACGATTCCGAGCAGTAACGATCCGAAACCTGTCAGGTTGCCAAGTCTCATCGGTGCGATTCCTTCTGGAGAGAGAACACGTGATATCGAACGACGAGCCGCAGCTCGACATGATCGACGCGCGCGACGGTGAACGACACAAGATTGAGTGTGAGTTGAGATCGTGCCTGCCGTGGCGATCCATCGAAGTGACGGGGCGATCCATCTGTGAGAAGTAGTGATTATACTGATACCGAAATCCAAACCTGCTATCAAGTCGGTACCAGCTCAGACGATGAGCACATTCCCGTCTGCGACCCTCATTCATAGGGACACGACAACCCACAGAAACAGTCCGGCATCCACTCTTCGACAGCCGTCATCATGCGACGCAGTTCAAGGCGAATCCCCACCGCTGCGGCCCCTCTGTTATGTCGCAGTCGATTCTCTCCTCTTGGAACACCGTGACGTCGCAGGATCTCGCAACCTCCAGTAGCGGGGAGCCTCGACACCGCCGCGACGGTCGCTCAGCGACCGCAAGCCCCCAGCCCGCTTCGCGGACACTCTCGCAGGATCATACGCCTGTCGCCCACACATCGCGGCAGACTATGCCTGTTGCGGCAACCGGGATAACGCCAGAATGATCAGGATTTCTTCCTTAACCCCCTGACGAGGATTTCGATTGCCGATATAGGAGAACAGACAATGAATGTCCGCCACGAGACAGACTCCGATCACGAGCCCATCGGCAGGCGCTGCCGGTGGTTGCCCAAATTGCAGCCGTAATTGACCGAAGAGACCGAAACGGGGCTCGCCTGAAGAAGACCTGAAATCGCGCAGCGAGTTTTATTCGGGGTCGCCCGTGTGCGTATCCTTTACATAGTCTGAAGGCTGGATCTTACGAACACACGAGTCCCGGACACGACCTCCGGGACTTACCTAAAACAGGCATTGCGGGCAGCAAGGGAATACTATGGCCGATCTACTGGCCCTGAGCTGGGATCGAAATCGACTGACCGGGATCGAATTCAGCCCGACCGCGGCCGACCCCAAGGTGGCTGGTGGTTTCAGTGTGAACTGGCCCGAGCAACCCGTCAGCGCGAAGTGGCTGCGCGAAACCCTGCGCCGACACAATATCAACGCCAAACAGGTCGTCGTGGCGCTGGCTCGCGAAGACGCCGTGCTGAGACTGCTGGAACTCCCGTCCGTGCCCGATGACGAGTTGCCGACACTCGTCCGGTTTCAGGCCGCAGCACGTACCGCTCAATCGCTCGACCAGCTGCTGCTTGACTATCTTCCTCTGCCGCTGCGCGCGGGGGTCTCACAGAAAGAAGTCTGGCTGGCCACAGCACTGCTGTCGACCGTTACCCCGCTTCGCACCTTGCTGGAAGAGGCCGGTCTCGACCTGACTCATCTGACGCTCAGCTCGCTCGCACTGACGGAACTGATTGCGCGCGGCGAGGCAAAACAGGCGATCGAGACTTCGGGGGCCAGCCTGATTGTGTTACGAGATCAGGCCCGCATGGAACTGGCGGTGGTTTCGCAGCGTCAGTTGATCGCAGCACACGCGGTGAAGTGGTCGTCGATCAACGACATTCCACCGGTGACCAAGATGCTGGCCGAGGTCTCGCGGTTGCTGGTTCAGGTTCAGGCGTGGCTGCCAGAAGGGACATTGCACCGGGCCTGGGTGATCGGGGACGACGCTGATGTGGGTGAACTTCCTGCGGCACTGGCGAAACGCTGGAACTGTCCCGCGGAGAGGTTTGATCCGTTTCTGCAAAGCGGAATTTCCGGGGGATCAGCAAAGCTGGAAGGTCCCTCGTCCCATTACGCGATTGCGGCGGGACTGGCATTCACACAGTCCGGAGCGATCACGCCCAAACTGGACCTGCTGAATCCCCGTCAGCCCCCGCCGAAGCGGGACCCCCGCAAGCCCTACTATGCTGCCGCCGCTGCTGCAGCACTCCTCGTTCTGGCAACGGGGACCGCCGTGGTCCAGCAAAGTCTGGCCGCGTACGACACTGAGATTAATCAGAATCAGCTCAGGGAATCGAAACTCAAGGACCAGTTGAAAGAGGGTGAACCGACCTTCGTGGCGTCGAAGGCTCTGGAGGACTGGCGTGCCCGTGGCGTCAACCAGTTGCAACAGATTGCCGAACTTCATCAGGTCATGGAAGGGACCGATAAACTGGTCATTTCCGATTATCGATTCGACCCCGGCAGTGGCGATTCCATCGCCCGAATTAAAGCGGCAGGAAACGCGAAAACACGCTTCGAGGCCGAGCAGTTCGCTCAGCGTCTGGCCGATCTGCCGAAGTTCCAGAACGGCATCAAACAAAAGCCGATCACCTCCGGCAAGGGTGACTCGGAATACCAGAACCGGTTTGAAGTCGAAATGGAAATGGGCCCGCAACGACTCAAACCCGCCCCTCCCGCGAAACCGCCGTCGCCCCCCGCCGCAAAACCATGACACCCTGCGGGACCTGCTCGAATCAGTTCGTCAGGCCCCACTCTCCCTGTTTGACATCGCCGGGATCAGTTTGCCTCGCCTTTGAATCGTGGATTGGAATCATGCAACCTCGCGAAAAACTCATCCTGGGAATCCTGGTCGGCTTCGTCGTGGTCTGGCAGGGAAGCGGTTGGGCATACTCCGTCATTTTCGGCCCCTTCCAGGCGCGCAGCGAGCAGCTTGAGCGGCTGACAAAATCGGTCGCCGAGAAGGACGACCTGCTCTTGAATCTGGCTCGATCTGCCAAGACGTTGAAAGAAGCGCGTCAGATCAGTCTGCCACCCGATGGAGGGAAGCTCAAACGCCCGGACGCTTCCAACGCCGAACGACTGTATCAGCGCTGGTTGACTGACTTGGGGGAACTGTGCGAAATGGAAGACCTGAAGGTCTCGCCCGCGCGCCGCGCACTCAAAGGGAACGAGTACGTTTCCGTTGGAATTCGACTCGAAGCCGAAGCCCGCTACGAACAAATCGTCCGCTTCCTCGATCTCTTCTATCGCACCAACCTGCTGCATCGTATCTCGCAGTTGCACATCAGTTCGCCCGAAGTCGAAGGCGATCCGTTCATGAAGGTCTCGCTCGAGGCCGAGGGGATCGCGCTCGTGGATGCCCCGACGCGTCGTACGTTGTTTCCTCAAACGAACCTCACAGCGGACACCCCGGAAGACGCCACCGCTATCGAGGTCGAAGTTGGCGACGACTTCCCCAAAGAGCCCGGGTTTCAGATCCGCATTGAAAATGAATTCATGACCGTCACGGAGATGGAAGGTGGAAAATGGACGGTGACCCGCGGCGTCGACCAGACATCCTCGTCCCTCCACGAAGAGGGTTCGCTGGTTGAACTTGTTCGTCAGATACCGGGGTTGCCGCAACCGACTCAGGAAGCCTTCTCCCAGCTCGTTTCGGCGAACATTTTCGTCAAGCCCGCACCACCCTACAAGATGCAGCTTGCGCCGATCACCGAACGCCCTTTCGTACGGGGCAAGGCGATCGAACTGACGTTAAACGCAGTCAGCTATGATACATCAAAGGGAAAACCGCAGTTCTCTCTCGTTGGGGATCCCCCCGCAAATTTGCGACTCGATAAATCAGGTCGTCTGACATGGCGACCCAGCAACGACGTGAAACAGGATGCTTACCCGCTCAAGATCGAGATTCGACACCCGTCGGCGCCGCAAGGCGTCCTGACGGAAACAGTCACGATCCGACTGCGGGATGCAAACCCCATCCCCAAACTGGCAGACACGAATCCCCCTGTCGTCTATCTCAACCGGGACTGGAAATTTCAGCCAGAGCTCGTCAACAACCCGGACTCGACGGCCCGCTACACCTGGAAGCTCGGTAAGTCCATTGAAGGTCTCTCGATCAATGACCGTACCGGGGAATTGACCTGGGCCCCCGGAGACGCCATTCCCACGGGTGAACTGACCGTGCCACTGGTTGTCACCGACAATGATTCTCCACCCCAGTCGACCACACTGGCGCTGAAGCTGGACGTTCAGGATGATGAAGCCTTCTTCACGCGTCTCAATATGATCTTTCGACAAGGAGACGTGAAGCGTGCCTTCTTCTACGATGCCTCCCGGAATAAAACGACGGAGTTGCACGAGGGGGATGAGTTCTCGGTCGCGGAACTTCAGGGAACGGTCAAAGAAATTAACCGAAACCACATCATCCTGAAGATCGGCAAGAAGGAACTACGCCTCAATTCGGGACAGACACTGAGGGAAGCTCAATCCCCGGTGGTGCGACGATAACTTCCCCCCCGTGCGGGGTGACACCGCCTGCACGCTGCCCGCCACCCCGCCACCCCGTCACCCCGTCATCTGCCGGCCAAGGCGGAATTGACTTCCCCCGCCATGATCCGCCACAATGCATCAACCCAACCTGTTGCGTCCTGCCTGCGCCGCTTGCCACCGATAAACCTGCCTGAACAGCCCGCACCGCACTCCTGAAAATTCTTCAGTACGACTTCACTGCTGAACTAACCTCTGAACCTGCCGGGTACTGCATGATCAATCCCTACAGAACAGACGCCCTGTTGCCTCAGCCGGGAATGCTGGTGGGACGCCGAACTCTCATTCAGGCCAGCATGTTTGGCGCTGCAAGCTGGGCTGCGCTGCAGGGAACGGCCGGTAAAAAGGTAACCGCCTCCGAAACTCTTTCGGGTGAAATTGGCTTTGGACGGGCGAAGCGGTGCCTGCTGCTGTTCATGTGGGGCGGCCCGAGCCAACTGGACACCTTCGATCCCAAGCCCGAGGCCCCCGATGCGGTGAGAGGCCCGTTCAAGACGATCGCGACCAACGTCCCCGGCATCAATTTCTCTGAGAACTTTCAGCTTCTGTCTCAACGTGCGGATAAGCTGGCTGTGATCCGTTCACTGGGTCACGACGACCCTGCCCACCTCTCCAGTGGACACACGACACTGACGGGGCAACTTCCCCCCAGAAACAAAAGTGATGCGGCTCCTCCCAGCGATCGCGATACCCCGCACATCGGGTGTGTCATGTCAAAGCTGCGGCCGTCACTGGGGGCACTCCCTTCGTTCGTCACGGTCCCCTGGTTCGCCTATCACCCCGCGGCACCGGGAGGTCAGGCCCCCGGACAAAACTCCGGCTGGCTGGGACGACAGTACGATCCACTTTTGGCAGCCGGTGACCCGAACACCCCCGGCTGGCAAGTCCCCTCGCTCTCGTTAATCGAAGGTCAGTCGCCTGACCGTCTGCTCCGTCGCCAGAACCTGCTGACGCTCATGGATACTCAGCGCCGTCTGGTCGATGAGGCGTCGATGTCGCGCCGCCTGAATGCTCAACAGCAGCAGGCGTTCGGCCTGCTGACCTCCTCCTCAGTGCGACAGGCATTTGATCTTGAGCAGGAATCACCGGAAACACGTGACCGCTACGGACGCAACACTCACGGACAAAGCGTCTTGCTCGCCCGCCGGTTACTCGACCACGGCGTCCCGTTCGTCTCCGTGAACTGGCAGAACGACGGCCAAAACTTCTGGGATACGCACGGCAACAATTTCAATCGTCTGAAGAACGACCTGATTCCTCCATCCGACCGCGCTTTCAGTGCCGTACTCGACGACCTGGAACAGTCCGGCCAACTGAACGACACGCTGGTCGTGTGGGTGGGTGAGTTCGGACGGTCCCCCCACATTAACGCCAGCGTGGGACGTGAACATCACCCGTACTGCTACTGCGGCGTGATGGCAGGGGGCGGAATCCGCGGCGGACAGGTCTACGGAGCGAGCGACAAACACGGAGCCTACCCGAGCGACAAACCACTGACTCCTCACGATCTCGTCGCGACGATGTATCACGCCCTGGGTGTTGCGCCGGGAGAAGTCCTGCACGACGGACTGAACCGACCGCATCAGATCGTGGCGGGACGACCGGTTCGAGAACTGTTTGTGTAACTTTTGCAGCCCCCGTTGGCGGGACGTGCTTTTGTCAACAGAAGTATCTGTTTCCCTGCGATGCCCCCCTGTTGAGCCAATCGTCGAATAGCCGGGACGACGTGGCCCCGGGGCGGTGGTGTGACAGAGCCTCCTTCCCGAGTCGGAATGGTCCCCCTCGGCGACCCTGCGGTGTGAAAGTTTGCAGGCAGTGCTTTGACGGAGCTGTGAGACTTGCATCCCTTGTCACCGAAACCCAAGATAGGGCTTCAATGACCGGCGTGCCTTACATGAACCAGGACGATGCACCATGAAAACACAACCGTATCCACGGCTGGCAACGGGACTGTTGCTCAGCGGCTTGCTGATCGCCATGGGATGTGAGGGACGAGTGAGCAATCCTGCCGCTCCCGGCGTTCAAACGCCCGCTCCGGAGATCGAAACCGAAACCAATTCCGCGGAAACACCCATGCTGACCGTCCAACCCGAACCATTTGGCCAGACCGAAGACGGCCGGGAAATCAAAGCTTTCAACCTCCGAAACCGGCATGGCATGAAAGTGGGAATCATCAATCGCGGCGGAATCATCACCTCGGTCGAAGTTCCTGACCGCGAAGGGAAGCTGGAAAATGTCACGCTGACGTTTGCCACGCCCGAGGAATTTCTCGTCAACGGCCCCTACTTTGGCGGGATCTGCGGACGGTTTGCCAACCGCATCGCCCACGGCAAATTTGCCATCGACGGCGAAGAGTACCAGTTGGCGGCAAACAACAGCGGTCACCATCTGCATGGAGGAATCGAGCACTTCATGAAGAAACTCTGGAAAGCAGACCCCTTCCAGAACGAAAAAGCCGCCGGCGTCAAACTCACGTACACCAGCCCTGATGGGGAAGAAGGATTCCCCGGAACCCTCAAGACGGTCGTCACGTATTCTCTCAACGACGACAACGAACTGCGGATCGACTACGAAGCCACCGTCGAGGGTAAGCCAACGGTCCTGAATCTGACCAACCACGCCTACTGGAACCTCGCCGGCGCCGCCAACGGAACGATCCTCGATCACGAACTGACCCTCTTTTGTGACAAGTACATTCCTGTCGACGAGGGTTCGATTCCCACAGGGGAACTTGCCCCGGTCAGTGGCACCGTCATGGACTTCACCAAGCCAGAAAAAATTGGGACCCGCATCGATCAGACGGTCAACGGGGGAGGTGGCTACGATCACTGCTATGTGATCAACGGAACCGCCGGAGAGCTTCGTCCCGCCGCTCGGATCGTCGAACCCAAGTCAGGCCGCGTCCTGGAAATTTCCACCACCGAGCCCGGCGTCCAGTTCTACACCGGCAACTATCTGGAGGGGACGCGAGAAACAGGAAACGCAGTGAAGCATGGTGCTTTCTGTCTGGAAACCCAGCACTTCCCGGATTCACCGAATCGCCCCGAGTTCCCCACCACGCGTTTGAACCCCGGCGAAACCTATCGCCAGACCACGGTACACAAGTTCTCGGTCCAGTAACCACCGCCATCTCCTGGCAATCAAGACCCCCACCGGGACGGCAGCGAGTCCCCCCCTGAAGGACTCGGCTGCCAATCCCACAGGAACAACAGGTCCACCCGCCCCGCCGCAACCCGGTCAGAGAAAGTCGACAGGCCGCCTGTGTCAATCTACATCGATCCTCACATTCACATGGTTTCCCGCACGACGGATGATTACGAAGCGTTGGCGGCGGCGGGGGTGAAGGCGATTATTGAGCCGGCGTTCTGGCAGGGGCAGCCACGGACGGAAGTCGGTACCTTCAAGGACTATTTCTCAAGCCTTGTCGGGTTTGAACGGTTTCGGGCGGCGCAGTTCGGGATCCGACACTACTGCACGATCGGACTGAACTCCAAGGAAGCGAACAACGAACGTCTCGCCGAACAGGTCATGGATCTGCTTCCCCTGTTTGCCACCAAGGAAGGGGTCGTCGCAATTGGTGAGATCGGTTACGACGACCAGACCGCGACCGAGGAAAAATTCCTGCGCCTGCAACTGGAGCTGGCCAAGGAAGTCGGCTTGCCCGTCCTGATTCACACGCCTCACCGCAACAAAAAGCGGGGGACGTACCGGACGATGGATGTCATCGAAGAGCATGGCATTTCCCCTCACATGTGCATCATCGATCACAACAATGAGGAAACCTACCGCGAAGTGCTCGATCGCGGTTACTGGTGTGGATTTACGATCTACCCCGGAACCAAGATGGGAAATGCCCGGATGGTCGACATTCTGCAAGTCGCAGGAGCAGAACGAGTGATCGTCGACAGCTCAGCCGACTGGGGCAAGTCCGACGTCCTGGCGGTCCCCAAAACAGCCAAGCTGGCAGAAGAGCGCGGCATTCCGCAGGAACACATCGAACTGGCCTGCTACCGTAACGCACTGACGGCCTACGCGCAGAGCGGTCAGTTCCAGGAGTCGGACTGGCTGAACCCACTTCCCGTCGATCAGCGAAACCTGTTCCAGGGGAACAGCGTGCTGCGAGGGGGACAGACACCCCGCGTCGACGAGGCTACTTCAGAGTATCTGATTCAGTAGCTCGGTATAATTGTCTGAGTCGTCCGGTAAGACTCAGGCAGTCCAATCATGGAAAATTGACCTGGGCTGCCCCTGAAGCGATCGGGACGGACCCTGGTCAGTCTGGAATCCTGATTGACCGATCCCTGTTTGATCACCCACAGCCGCACAGTGGTCCGCATGTCGCGCGAACGTCTTCTTTTTGTGACCGGCCGACTGGCGGAACCGTCGTTGAAGGTCGTTCTTCAGCCACTCGCCGAGAAAGTGGGCTTCGACTATGAAATCGCGGTACTCGGTATCTCTGTCGCCGCCCTGATGCATGTGAACTGGGTGCAGCGAAAACTGAAGGTGCCCGCCGGTGTCAGTCGCGTTATTCTCCCCGGCTGGTGCACGGGAGATCTGTCGCCGCTCTCTTCCCAGTTCGGACTGCCGTTCGAACGTGGCCCCAAGGATCTGTTCGACCTGCCGGAACACTTCGGCAAAAGCAAGCGAGCAATCCCGCCACTCGACGACTACTCCATCGAGATCCTGGCCGAAATTAACCACGCCCCGCGGCTGAGTGAGCAAGAGCTACTGAGTCAGGCTGTTCGGTATCAGCAGTCTGGCGCCAACGTCATCGACCTGGGGTGTATTCCCGGTGAAACCTGGCCGGGGATCGCCGCCGCCGTCAGGCAATTGCGGTCTGAAGGCCTGCGCGTTTCGGTCGACAGCTTTGATCAAAGGGAAGTCGAGTCGGCCGTCGAAGCGGGTGCCGAACTGGTCCTCAGTTGTAACGGCACCAACGTCGACTGGGCCTGCAAGGTCCCTGCCGAGTTTGTCGTGATCTCGGACGATCTGCGGAATCTCGATTCCTGGAACGGGACCATTGCGAAACTGACCGAGGCGGGGCGATCGTTTCGGCTGGATCCTGTCCTTGAGCCGATCGGCTTTGGATTTGCCGCATCGCTTCAGCGGTACTTTGAAACAAGGCGTCGCTTTCCCGAAACCCCGATGATGATGGGAGTCGGGAATCTGACCGAGCTGACGGAAGTCGATAGCGCAGGGGTCAACTTCCTGCTGGCAGCGATTTGCGAAGAACTCCAGATTGCCAGCGTCCTGGCGACGGAAGTCATCAACTGGGGGACCACCGCCGTTCGCGAATTCGATCTGGCCCGGCGTCTGGTGCGACATAGCCTGCAGAATCGGGTCCTGCCCAAACATCTGGGGGGCCAACTCGTCATGCTCCGGGACCCGAAACGACGCACTCTCGGGGACGAGAACCTGCGGACGATGGCGGGGCAACTGACCGACCCCAACTTCCGCGTTTTCGCCGAGGGGGGCGAAGTTCATCTGATGAACCGTGACGGCTACTGGCACGGCAGCGATCCCTACGAAGTCTTCGACGAGATGCGGGCGAGCACCGGCGGTTCCATGACCGCCGAACATGCCTTCTACCTGGGAATGGAACTGAGCAAAGCCAGAACAGCACTGACGCTCGGCAAGCAATACATCCAGGACGAAACCCTGAGATGGGGATTTTTGACCGTCGACGAAATCAGTGCTCTCAAACGGCGAAAGCACCGAACGGGAGAATCCGAATCCCCCACCCCGGCGGTGGAATAATCAGGTTCTTCCAATTCGACGAAACCAGCCGGCTCCGTTGTGAAGCGAGCAGGGACCCGCTTCTCCCTGACATGATCGAACCAGCAACTTGCAAGCGGGTTCAATCGAAGAGGCTTACCGCATGGACGGCGTGATGCCAAGGACGTGAAGGCGACTTGGCAGGCGCCTCAGGGAGACGTTTTGTCACTGAGCACTGCACATGTCAGGTCGCAGCTTCTTGGCTTCACGCAGGTAGACATGGACGATTTCGGACTGCTTCTTGTCCGTGTTGACGTGCAGCAGGACCCGGATGCAGCGGGGCAGGCTGCTGGGAACAGCAATCTCGGATGCGCACAGCAGCGGGACCTGTTTCATACCGATCGCGCGGGCCGCTTCAGCGGGGAAAGTCGAAGTCAGATCATGCGACGTCGTGAAGATGGCGGAAACAACTTCGTCGAATTCTG
>NZ_DASWWZ010000044.1:0-7719 GCF_036405755.1 Schlesneria sp. | reverse complement strand
TCGGATCGGCGGCGGGCTGTTGCTGGGATGTACGGGCGAGACCGTCATCAATGGTACGCGCGAATACGAAAACGGACCGGCCCTGTCACTTTGGTCAGGCGTCTTGCCCGGTGCGGATCTTGTCCCGTTTCAGATGGAATTCGCCGAAACGCCCGACGGCATCATGTGCAGCGGTTTGCCCGACGATCTGGGGGACCGGACCGACGATACGCGTGCCGTCTTCCTGCTGAGCGAACCCTTTTCCGCGATGCCGCAGTCGGTGATTGATCTGCTGGCGGACGAACTGCCGAATGTCCCGCTGTTCGGGGGGCAGGCGAGCGGTGGCAACCCGACCGAGAATCGGTTGTTCCTGAACGGTCGCGAGATTGATCAGGGGGCGGTCGGGGTCGTCCTGCGAGGGGGGCCTCAGGTCCGTTCTGTCGTTTCTCAGGGATGCCGGCCGATCGGGACCCCATTCGTGGTGACGAAAGCCGATCGAAATGTCGTATACGAACTTGGCGGGGTGGCGCCGATGCAGCGGCTGCAGGAAATGTACCACCTGCTGCCGCCGCGAGATCAGTCGCTGGTCGAGGAAGGGGTCCATATCGGGATCGCGCTCAACGAGTATCAGGAGTCATTTCACCGAGGTGACTTCCTTATCTTGAACGTGATGGGGGTCGACAAGAAGTCGGGTGCCTTGAAAGCGGGTGGACCGATTCGGGTTGGTCAGACAGTTCAGTTCCAGATCCGGGACGGTGAGGCGGCGGACGCCGACCTGATTCGTCTGCTGGAAAGACACTCGTCGACGCACCCACGTCTCCCCGCGGCGAGCCTGCTGTTCAGTTGCAATGGGCGTGGCTCTCGGATGTTTTCTTCACCAGATCACGACGCGACACTGATCCAGCGACATCTGGGGCCTTTGCCACTGGCCGGTTTTTTTGCCCAGGGAGAGCTGGGACCGGTGGGCGGAAAAAACTACATTCACGGTTTTACCGCCAGCATTGCACTTTTCGAAGAAGAATCGGTTTCATGACCGTTTTGTTTGGGTTTGAATCTCCCGAGTGTTATCGCGGAGGGATCGTTTCCATAGGAAACTTTGACGGGGTTCATCGCGGGCATCAACTGATGTTGCGGACGCTCGTCAGTCAGGCCCGCGCTGCAGGCGTTCCTGCCGTGGTGCTGACGTTTGATCCGCATCCGATCGAACTGTTACGTCCGGAAGCGGCACCCCCACGACTGACCTCGATGTCGTACCGGGCGGAACTGCTGCAGAAGTTTGGGGTGGACACGGTCATCGTGCTGCCGACGACCCGGCAATTCCTGACGCTCACCGCAGAAGAGTTTTTTCACTCGATTGTCCAGACACAGCTCCAGGCGTGCGGCCTGGTCGAGGGGCCGAATTTCTATTTCGGTCGCAATCGTGAGGGGAATATCGATGTTCTGCGTCAGCTCTGTTCCCGGCACCAGTTGACTCTGGAAGTCGTTGAGCCGGAAATTGTGAATGACAAGCTGGTTTCGTCGAGTGTCATTCGAGGTCTGGTGAACGACGGAAATGTCGCGGAAGCGGGGCGGCTGCTGGGGCATCTTTACCGCATGGAGGGAACCGTTGTGACCGGTGCACAGCGGGGCCGGACACTCGGTTTTCCGACGGCCAATCTTGCTGAACTGGAAACCCTCGCCCCGGCAAACGGGGTCTACGCGGCCACCACGACGATCGACGGCACGAGCTGGGCGGCGGCGGTCAACATCGGCCCCAATCCGACGTTTGGCGAAGCGGCCCGGAAGATCGAGGTCCATTTGCTCGACTACAGTGGTGACCTGTACGGGCGCCGCATCGCGATTTCGTTTGTGTCGCGACTGCGTGATATTTGCAAGTTTGCTTCTGCGAACGACTTGCTTCAGCAGTTGCAGGCCGATGTCGCTGCGGCGCGTACGGCTTGTGCGGGGCTTTGATCTGCGGCGAGTACACTGGTCCGAGGTGAGTCCGAGGTGAAAAAGCACAAAAGCGGCAGGTGTCGATCATCGACTCCTGCCGCTCATCAGTCGGGTAACGCGAATCTGCTGTGGACCCGTCCCTGGTCACAACAGATGCTTATCCGGACGATTCATCTATGTTCTTCAGGCCAATTGTTTTTTCCGACCGACGAGGGTGCGGATCCGTTCGGCCAGCAGGGCTGAGTCGAATGGTTTCCGGAACGTCTCGTTGAACGGGGTACGGTCAAAACCGCTGGCCGTGTCGTCATCGCTCAGTAGCGCTACCAGTACAGCGTCAGCATACTCATTGTTTTTGCGCAGGTTCTGCGCAATCAATGTTGCTTCATGTCGACCCATGCCGAAGTCGATTACCACGCAGTCAGGATGCAGAGATTCGGCCTGAATGCCGGCTTCAAAGCCACTCGCCGCGGATTCAATTTTGTAATCCATGGGAGGCATCAGGTCGAGAATCTGTCCTCGGACGTTCTGGTCGACTCCGACGAGGAGCAATTTGCCCATCGCTTCGTCTTCCAGTTCCCCCAAAGGCATCCCGTGTTCCTTAAGGAACCGAATCAAGTGCTCGCGTGGGATGCGACGGTCCTGTGATCCGGGAATGCGGTAACCGCGCAGACGGCCGGAGTCGAACCATTTGCTCACTGTGCGGGGTGCAACCTTGCAGATCTTTGCTACCTGTCCAGTAGTGAAGATCGTTCTCATCGCGGGCTCTCCAATCACTAGATTTTGCTCACACAGAAGGGCGTCGCGACCCTCCGGATCTTCACCCTCAAACGTGTTGACGAGGTTTTTCCGCCGCTTGCTTTACGAGCGGCAGGAAAACCGCCGATTGCTCGGAGTCGGTGTCTTTCGGACAGAACCATGCATCCCGACTCATTCGAGACTCATAGTTCCATCCGACAAGTCTTTACGCGTCGGGCATCGGCGGGCATTTCGACTCGATCCCTTGGTCGAAATACCCGTGGAGGGCGGGGAATTACGTGTTCGCCTTCGCAGAGTCTTTAGCTCTGTGTTCAGAAAACCCTGATTGTCCTACCCCCCAGACGTCTTCACTGTGCGAGTCGCACATTCCGGATCAATCGCCATCCGTCGTGTGGTCGTTCGCACTGCTGCAAACCGTCTAGCTATTTGAATCGTCTTTTCAGGATTCGGTCTTGACATGTTTTGTGAAGAACGCTTGGTTCTTGCCTGCGAACTTCATCACGCTTGGGGTCCGTTTCTTTTTTTCCGTCAAACTCGCGTTGAATTGCCGAACTTTTCGCGATTTCCGTCAGGTTGCTGTATGCACCGGGAAACGATGATAGGAAAGGGCCGAAACGTATCAGCGTCACCTGGGGGTGTGTTCGTTCCGCATGGACTCAAAATTCTACAGTCCAAATACATGAAACCGACCTGAATTCGAAAAATCTAGTTCTCGTCGCGGTTTGCCGGGCTCTATCCTTCCTGCTGTGGGGCCTCATTGCGCCCAATAGCAACAATTGTAACGACGGCATCACGGATATCGATGTTTCAACACAATCCAACCGTTATTTCTCATAGCCAACGCGAAGGTTCTGTTGATGACGGAGTTCAACGATTGGGAGTCGGAATGCGAAACTCAGGAATGTCACCCTATTTACGATGGACCCTCTATTCCGTCGTAGCCGTCGCTGTCGCGTTTCCCGAGACCGCCTGGTCTCAGCGTTCCAGTCGCGGTGGCGGCGAACGGACACGTTCGTCGCGTGACGATTCCACAAGTTTGATCAATTCGCTCCGCAATAAAGAGCTGGTGGAAAAACTGGGGCTGACTCCTGAGCAGCAATCCCAGATTGACGAGATCCGCCAGGCCGCGACACGCAGCTATCGGGGGATGAGCACTGCCGAGTTTCAGGCGGCGAAAAAGGCCAACGAAGACAAAGTGCTCAATCTGCTGACCGATGAGCAGAAAGCGACGTGGCAGAAACATGTCGAGCAAGCCACCGGCACGCCACCCGCCGGAATTCCCGGAGGTGCTCCCGGCAGCGGTGGCTCGGAAAACAGCAGCGCCCCCTCGGGCGGTTCGACGAGCGTCGAAAGTGATCTGCCCAATGCGAAGGCTGCCGTTCCCGACAATGGACCGCCCCCCGGAGCCAAAACGGTCATTTCTTTTGGACCGGAAGCAGATTTGAAGGCCGCACAACACGAAGCGGCAGAAAAGGAAGCGGCCAGGGAGGCACTCGAAGAACAGGCGGATTTCGCGGAGGAGGCGGAATCCGATCCGGGAAAGCCGGGCGATTCGCGGCGGACGTCTCCTGAAACAACCCCCCCGAGAGAGATGGGGGACGAAGAAGCTCTTCTGTCATTCGAGTTCCGGTATGCTCCCTGGGAGAGTGTGCTCAAGCTGTTTGCGGACGCCAACGATCTGACGCTCGACTTGAACGACGTTCCTCCGGGAACCTTCAGTTATTACGACAACAAACGCCACACGATGACCGAGGCGCTGGATATTCTGAACGGATACCTGCTGCAGAAGGGCTACATTCTGATTCGGCGGGATCGGTTCCTGGTGTGTCTCAGTACCGATAGCCCAATTCCTCCCAATGTGATTCCGAACGTCACTACGGATGAGCTTTTTTCTCGCGGCAAGAACGAACTGCTGAATCTGATCCTCCCTTTGGAGGGGACTGCGGACGCTGACTTGGTTGTCTTAGAAGTGAAAGAGCTGCTCGGACCCTACGGCAAAGCGGTGGCACTGAAGTCGACAAACTCGCTCGTGCTGACCGATACGGGGGGGAATCTTCAGCGGATTCAGATGCTGCTGAAAACGGGAACGCCGGTCGGGAATAAAGACACCGCCTTCAAGTCGATCGCGTTGAAACATATTTCAGCGGCCGAGGCAGAACGGACGGTGCGTCGTCTGTTCGGGCTGAATCCTCCCGTGACTTCGTCGGCACCCGCGGCGGCACCCGCCCGGGGCGGGTTCGGCGGCGGACGCGAGCGAGGCGGGGGCGGCTTCCCGGGTGGTGGATTTCCCGGCGGCGGGTTCCCGGGGGGCGGCGGCTTTCCAGGGGGAGGATTCCCCGGTGGGCCTCCCGGGGGTGCACCGGCTCCTGCGGCACCTGCAGGAGGCTCGGCCTCGCAGTACCTGGGAAAAATTCAGGTCACGGCGGATCCTCGCACGAACCACCTGCTGGTGGCGACCAGTTCGACTTTGTTGAAAGTGGTGGAAGACGTTATCAAGGCGCTGGATACAAACGTGGATGCGGCGGGGAACGCACTCGGAAAGTCTGAGAACCCCACGTTCGTCAAATCGTACACCGTTCGAGGGGGCGACTCGTCCTCTGTCGCCCAGACATTGAACAACATCATGCCGGGAATTGTGATCGGTGAAGATTCCCGTTCCGGCAAGGTTCACATTCTGGGGACCAAGGAAGAACACGCCGCCGTTGAACGTCACATTAAAGAGTTTTCGGGTGAAGCGAGTGGCTCGGTCGCGGTCATCAACTTGAAGAAACTCGATCCCGCCCAAGTCGCGAATTCACTGCGGAACCTGTTTCTGAATGATGCCGCTCGCCCTCCTTCGATCGAGCACGATGCCAGCGGTCGACGAATCATGGTTCGCGGCACCGCAGACCAGTTGATGCAGGTCAGGGACCTGCTGCGCGGGATGGGGGAAACGATGGATTTTGAAGAGGAAGAGGATTCCGCAAAAGGGGCCGATCGGGGGAACCTGCGACATCTGAATCTGCGAAATCATGATCCGGCTGAAATCCTGAACATGGTCCAGCGAAGCTGGGGCGCTGCGGGTCGGTCACCGATCCGCGTTGTCGTCCCTTCACAACCGAGTCCCATTCGGGATCGCCGCGTCCCTGGGTCCCCTCCCTTCTTCCGGGACGAGGAAGCATTCGATCAGCCGATGCCACGCCGACCTCCACGGGATACGGGGCGCTCGACCGAGGCACCACCTCAGAAGCTGGTCCCGCAACATCCTCTAGAACGGTCTGAAGCAGTTCCAGGAAAGGCCCAGGAACCGGCTCCGCGTCAGCGAGTTCGTCCCGCCACAACACAACTGATTCCACGACCGACGGCCTCTCAGAATGAGGTGCGTGTCGTGCCTGCAGCGCAGGTGGTCCACAAAACGGCGGCAACGCAAGTCGCCTCCGCCGAAGAGGATGAGGCACCGATCGAGGACTCCACAACCTCGGCCCCCGATGAGGGGGATGGGGAGGACATGGCGCCGGCCGACGAGGAGGGCGAACCCGATTCGGGTGTGCGTGGAAGGAGAAGAAGTCGTCGGCAGCCGCCGAACGCTCGGGACATTCGGGATCACCAATCCGAGTTCGGGGAACCGGATGAGCCGGTCGGAGTCACCGTTCTTGGAAATGAATTGATCCTGACGGGGCCAGACAGTCAGACGCTGGATGAACTGGAAGAATTGATCACCGCGCTGGTTGATGGTACGCCCGCACGGCCACGGTGGACGGTTTTCTATCTGAAGACAGCGGATGCCACGGAAACGGCGCAGATGATCGAGCGGTTGTTTCCGCAAAGTTCGGTCTCTTCACCCGCCCCGACGAACGACTTCTTCGGCGGATTTGGGGGCGGGTTGTCTCGATTCGGTTCCGGCATGCTGAACGCGACGGGACTCGGCCAGACGCTGGGGGGATCACAGAATCTGCGGATCATCACCGACGTTCGGTCGAATGCTCTGTTTGTGACGGGACCACCCGATGTCATTCAGGATGTGGAATCGATGCTGGAATTACTCGACGCCAGCGAGCTTCCTCAATCTTTGCGGGACCGTTTGCCACGATCCATCCCGGTCGAATACGCCGACATCGACGAAGTGGCCGAGATGATCGAGAGCGTCTTTAAGGACGCGATGACATCGGAACAGCCACAACAGCAGGGGGGGCCCGGTTTCAATCCGTTTATGGCGATGATGGGTGGCGGAAATCGGAATGCGACGGCCGGGCGCAAGCCTCAGGGGCCGGAGCTGTCACTGGGCGTGGATCGCCGGACCAGTCATCTGATCGTTTCCTGCAATGACAGCATGTTCCGCCGCGTCGAGGCTCTGGTTCAGGCGACTGACGAACGAGCCAAGGAAGCTAGAAGAACGGTCCGGGTCGTGCCGCTGAAGACGGCCGATCCGATGGTCGTGCAGTCGACGCTGACATCGCTCATGCCCAAGGTCAACGTGAGTGCCACCCGCACGCGCCCCACAAGTTCCGGAAACGGTGCACCACCCGCACCTGATGCCGACATGATGCGCCGCATGGGTTCGCAGGGGGGCGGAAGACAGTTTGGCGGACGACAATCTGGCGGAGGCAATCCATTCGGTGGGGGACCATTCCCCGGTGGCGGTCCTCAAGGGGGAGGCTTCCCCGGCGGCGGACCGGGTGGTGGATTCCAGGGGGGACGCGGCGGCGGCCCTGGTGGATTCCAGGGTGGACGAGGTGGGGGTAACTTCGGAGGTGGAGGTGGCGGTGGCGGCAACTTCGGCGGTGGTGGCGGGAACACGGGCGGCCGTGGCCGGGGTCGCTGAAAACCCCCTCGTCAACCAACGCGAACAACTCTGAATTCCCACTGCTTCGCCGGTCGCGGGGGCCACGATCAGGCGGCCGGGATCGGGTGTCCCCGGTTGAGCGGTCTTCCGCCAGGGCAGAGTGTGAGCCTCGAACGGGGTCAAGCGGGTTGCCGACCCCGTTCTCGGACATCACGCCGGTGTCGCAGCACGCGTCGGTGTCGTCGTGCCTTGCACTGGGTAGGGGCGGCCAGCTCGATGTGACAGGG
>NZ_DASWWZ010000043.1:0-3498 GCF_036405755.1 Schlesneria sp. | reverse complement strand
TCCGATCGAGGATCGACTCGGCCAGCATGGGGAAATTCTTTGCATGGTGATGTGTCACAAACACGAACGTCAGGTCGGGTTTGCGACCCAATTCACCCGCCACCACATGCACGGTTTCTTGAATTGCCGCACTGAGGCTGGACTTTTCGGACACTGCACTTGCAAACGGCATTTCCTGATCCGATCCTTCGCTGAACTGCACTTCCTTCTGAATGGGCGAGGGCGACGTTACCGACACTAACGCGAACTCGCACCAACCTTCAAGCGACGCACCACCAAAGCCCCATCAGGACCAATCAGGCTTCGCTTGTGGAAGGCCTCAGAGCAACAGTTTCAGGAACTTTGCGGAAAACAACGCCCCCGTCCCTGCTGTCGCGTTGTGCACGACGGCGGTGGCCCATCCGAGGCCAAGTCCTTCCGTTGACCCGTCCTCGCGCCCGCCCCTTTTGGGGGTGAATCTGAGAGATGTTGGGTGTCGCCCCCCAGGGCGAGCATATTCGTCCCTTCCCCAGGAATGAAGTCAGTCGCCCGACTTTCACGCATTTTGTGCGGCGGAATCTTCGGCGGCGATTTTGGCACGGGCCTTCCACAACGACTCCAGAACTGCCTCGACATAGCGTTCTTCGGCGAAAGGACTGAGGAGATAACTTTTCAGAGCCACGATCGGCTCACCATATTCACTTTCGCAGTAGCAGTCGGTCAGCGAAATGACGACCCCTTCGCCGTTGAGCGCGTCTGCCTGGACAAGGTGATAAATGCGGCGATTGTATTCGTTGTGCGCCCGCAACTGGTCGCGGCAGGATTCGTCCTTCTGTTCCTCCTCGGTCACGCTGAACGTGTCGACACCATCCGGATAAACCCGGAACAACGTCACCGGACCGAAGTTCCCCCGGTTGACCACGGTCGTCGCTGCATGTCCTTCCAGGTGCTCCCGCAGTTCTTCCGCCATGGAAACCGCATGGCCCAGCAGCGACCGCAGACCGTCCTTACCAAACAGCCGCAGATTCGCCAGAGCGGCCATCGGCGGACTTCCACCCCGTGTCGTCTCAAGCGTGTACCGCCCGGGGTGATAGTGTCCGTCATGAAACAGGTAAGGCGTGTCAGACTGTTTCCGCGTGATCAATTCCAGATCGGCCGAATTCTTCACCAGAAACAGACTGGAGATGTAGGGGGTGAACCCCGTCTTGTGGAAGTCGATTCCGACTGAATCCGCCAGCGGAAGTTCCTGAATCCGCCGACGTGTCCCCGCCAGGGCCCGCACCGTTCGATGCCGAAAGCCCAGTGGATTGACCGAAAAATTGTAATCGTTGAACACCGACCAGGCCCAACCAATCACCGCATCGGCATGAATATGCGGGTGGTAGTCGAGTTGAAATTCCTTGACGAGACCTTCACGAATCTCGTGAAGAGCTTTCAGATCATCCAGACCAAAGTGGTCGGTCGTCCCCATTGTCGCGATGATCGCTGCAATTTTTCCTCCGCTGGCCAGGATCTCGCGAGCCTTGTCTTCCAGTAACTCAGGAAGGATCTCATTTTCCGATGAACAGGGAATCTTGATCACACTCTCACGCCCCATCCCCAGCCAGTTCGCCACGGTGAGACAGGCATAGTGGGCTCGCTCTGAACAGATGATATAAGCCCGTTCGCGGATTCCCTGCTGGGCTGTCCCGGGACAGGCTTTTTCCAGACCAAGCTTGATCCCGTACAGGAGCGTTCCGGTCCCGCCAAAGGTGAACAGTCCGGCCGAGACAGCGGGGTCGTAACCAATCAGATCGGCCGTCATCGATGAGACCTCGACCTCCGCCACAGCGACCTGACGCGACGATTCTTCGCTCACCAGATTCGGGTTATAGATCGACGGCAACAGACCCCCGATGATACTGGCAATCGTGGGGGGCGGGATGACATTGATCTGAGCCCGCGGATGGCCCCAGATGAACATGCCGGACAGGTGCTCGACGAGCGTCTGAGTGACCTGTTCCAGCGGCACCGGACCGTCAGCGACTCGCGACCGCTTGGCCTCGTCGTAGTCGAGAATCTCAGACTTGCCCAGTAACGGAGAAACCGATTTCATCTCATCCAGTTGATCCAGCGCCCTGAGGAACGAGAACACAAAATAGGCATCGTGGACCCGATCAGAAACGGGCTGGGGAAAAGCCTGCCGCAACGACGTGACCAGATCCAGATAGCTTGCTGTCATCAGTCTGTTTCCTGAAGAGGCTGGTTTGTCGTCGAATGAGCCAGACTCGAATTTCCACTTTTGTCCCGTCAGACACAGTTGGGCTGCCCGATGCGGGTGCATTTCGATGATGGGCGGGCCACATAACCGGAAGGCCTTGCGTCCCCCCGAATCATTCGAACTGCATGTGTGTAAACTCGTTCTGCTTCGAAGGATTTATATGATAGACACCCAGAGCTGCAAAGGATTGATCGTGCCAGCGTCGCCCCTGATGGGAAAGAGGCTTTGCGTCATCGCGAAGGGGGGGCTTGGCCCGGCCGCTCCGATACGGGATAACACTGTCCAGCAAATAACTTCGTCCAGCAAATAACACTGCCCAGCCAAGCCTTCCTGCGACACGGCACCAGCGATCGTGGATGCCCTTCTCCTTTTGATTGAACGTCATCCACGCAAAGAGCCTCTGATATGCCGCGTCTGTTCTATGGAAACTTCGACTTCGAACATCGGCTGGCCGACCCGCGGCGGGAACCGACAAAACTTCTCAAGCGGCTGAACGCGGAGCTGGCGACCTCGTGGCTGGCCATTGCTGACGATGACGACATGATCTGGACCCCTGCTGCAATCGATGCGGAGTTCTTCCGCCAGGCCCTCGCAGCGGGCTTGCCACGCGTTGTGCCCATAGAGAGCTGGGACCAGACCCCCCGTGGTGTGGAGCTCGTCCCCTGGGGTTGGTCCCGCGAGGCCCTTGCCCTGGTCGAACGACTTGAAGCGTCCGGAAAGGTCCCTTCGCATGACGCTGTCCGTCAGGCAAACTCACGCGCCACGTCTCACCGTCTTGAACAGGGCTGGAAGGTCGGTCTGCAGGGGGCACGACGCATCAGCAATCTGCACGAACTCGAAGACATCCTCGGAACCAGCTCCGAACAACCCTGGGTCATTAAATCGGAGTACGGGATGTCGGGCCGGGAACGGATCCGGGGACGCGGGGCACCGACGGAAGCCGACCTGCAATGGCTGCGGCGACGACTGGGGCCGGGAAACTCGGTCTTCTATGAACCCTGGGTCGAACGTGTCGCCGAAGTCGGCATCCAGATCGAGATTCCCCCGACGGGATCACCCCGTCTGGCAGGTCTCGCCACCATGTTCACCGACGAACGGGGACAGTACGCCGGAAGCCTGATTCCATCACCCTCGCAGCAATCCGTCCCCGAAAACTTCGTGTGGCAGGAGGCGATCGAAGTCACCCTGCGCGCGGCGAACGAGCTTCAGTCGCTGGGCTATTTCGGTCCCGTGGGAATTGATGCCATGCAGTACCGAGA
>NZ_DASWWZ010000042.1:0-6043 GCF_036405755.1 Schlesneria sp. | reverse complement strand
TCACGCTGTTCCAGGGAGAGTGCTTCAATCTTCGCCTGGATTTCCTCGGGCACATCGCCACAGATGCGTGATAGAATGCGCATGAGGATCCGGGTGCTACCTCGCTCCAGTCCCTTCTTTAATCCTCGCTCCAGCCCTAGCTCCAGTCCTCGTTGTTCCGCGTGGCGTTCGATTGATGTGACGTACGGCATCTGCAATTCCTTCTCGTAGGCGATGAGTTCCTCATTAAATTGTCGACTCAAATCCAGCCGGAGGTGCATCATCCAGTCGATCAGTCGGAAAATCTCGCGGATCTGATCCGCATCATATCCAGCCGTGTAAAGATTTCTCACCAGTTGCGTTTTGGCATTATAACGAGCCTGCGGGTCGCGTGAGGTGCGAAGGGCAGCGATCTGGGCTCGCGACACCTCGACGACGAGCGATCTGTCGTCTTTCCAATCGGTCGCGAGTCGATCGAGAACCTTACACATCGGAAAAAGTCGATTGCTGACAAATCCACCCAGCTCAAACTGATACTTTTCAGGTCGCCAGTCAGGATTGACATCGGTCAACAGAACCAGCGTCAAGACGTCTCTCTGAAACAGCCACTTCAATCCCGAATTATACAGATCGATCCGAAAATCAAAGTTGGCTTCGTAATTTGTCTGAATTTCCAGGTGGCAGAAAATCCATTGTTCACCACCTTCGATCAGCCAGACCTTGAACAAGAGATCGACCTCCCGGTTACGATGCCCTGATTGTCCGACGATCTGACTGATTTCCTTGTCGAGCCAGACGGGGGCGCGGGACCAGTCGATCAACAGAGCCAGCCGGGAAAAACATTTCTCGATGAATTCGCGCAGGTGAAGCCGAAAGGCCTCCTTCCAGGCCCCATTGTAGTCGCTGTCCTGCCGAATTTCGGCGTCGATCGCATCCGCAGGTTCAATCATCGTGTCGACTCGATGGAGGAAGGAGTGCTGATCTCCAGGAAAACGCGGACAAACACCCGGCACCAATTGACGTTACGGCGCGTGGGCTCGAAAATCCTCTGCGGTTTCGGCATCCACCCGATGCAGAGTGCGAGCATACTGTGTCTGCTAGAATGGAGAAACGGTTGGTTTTGAACAAGGTCGCGAGTCTGCTTCTCTGACCGTGGCCTCGGCTGCCGTCGTTATACTTCTGCGGCCGGTTTCGCTTGATCGGAAGGACCGATATCGTTCCCGCCCATTGTGGCTCGCCCGAAGTGATTGCACCGCACTCAATTTCATATTTGTATCGGCTGATTCATGGCTCTGCCTCCTTCATTTCGACCTGAACTTCTTGCTCCTGCCGGTGACCGCGACTGTATGCGCGCCGCTGTCGAGAATGGTGCCGACGCGGTCTACTTCGGCTTGAACTGCGGGTTCAACGCGCGGGCGCGCGCGACGAATGTGGCTCCCCGGGAACTCGCAGAAGTCATGAGCTTCCTCCACCATCGAGGTGTGAAGGGCTACATCACCCTGAACACGCTGGCCTTCACGGACGAACTCCCCGAACTGGAATCGCTGCTTCGCGTGATCTCCGATGCGAATGTGGATGCCGTGCTGGTCCAGGACCTGGGAGTCGTACGACTCATCCGCGAGGCCTGTCCGGATTTGCCGATTCACGCTTCCACCCAGATGACGTTGACGAGTGCCGAATGTATTGAGGTCGCCCAGGAACTCGGAGTCGAGCGGGTCGTGTTGCCGCGCGAGCTGTCGATACGCGAGATCGCAAAACTGAGAAAGTCGACCTCCGTCGAACTGGAGTGTTTCGTCCACGGCGCGCTGTGCGTCGCTTATTCAGGTCAATGCCTCACCAGCGAATCCCTCGGGGGGCGAAGTGCCAATCGGGGACAATGCGCGCAGGCCTGCCGCCTTCCCTACGATCTGATCTGCGATGGAGAAGACGTCGATCTGGGACCGCAAAAATATCTGCTCAGCCCGCAGGATCTGGCCGCCTATGAACTGACTCCCGAACTGATCACCGCTGGAATTTCGTCTTTCAAGATTGAGGGACGACTGAAGTCCGCGGACTATGTCGCCAATATCACGCGGCATTACCGTGCTGCGATCGACTCGGCCATGCGAGGTGAAGCGATCGATGTCTCGCGCGACGACGTGCGGGAGATGGAACTGTCGTTCTCACGCGGATTTTCCGTCGGCTGGCTGAAGGGCGACGACCACAAGATGCTGGTCCCCGGACTTTCCTCTGCGAAGCGAGGAGTTCTGCTGGGGACTGTCACGCGTGTTTACAGTCACACTGTCGAAATCCGTCTTCAGGGGCCTGTTTCGCGTGGCGATGGAGTCGTCTTCGAAGGAGACCGAACCGCCAACGAAGAGCAGGGAGGGCGAGTCTACGGGGTCATTGCCGGTGGTCAGTCGGTGGACGAAGCCGTTGCAACGGGAAAAGTGGAACTCGAATTTCAGCATGGCTCGATCGATTTCCAGCGAATGTATCCGGGCCAATCTGTGTGGAAGACGGACGATCCCCGTCTCACCGCCCGACTGCGAAAGACGTACACAGGACCCGATCCGTTACGTAAACGACCGCTGGATCTCTGCGTACGGGCAATCGCGGGCCAACCCGCCCAAATCGAAGCTGTCGTCACCCCCGACGTCGTTTCGAGTCACGACCAGGAACTGCGAGTCCAGGTGGAATCGGCCGAGCCCTTGCCCGTGGCGCGAAAACACCCGGTGACTGAAGTGTTTCTCGCCGAACAACTCGGCCGGCTGGGAAATACGCCCTACGAACTGCGTCGGCTCGAAGCCTGCATTGAGGGAGAGCCGATGATTCCGCTGAGCGTTCTGTCGAAACTGCGGCAGGAAATGGTGGTGAAACTGGACCACCAGGCCATGCTCGCAAGACCCCGACGACTGCATCCAGACTCGGCACTGCGGGAACTGCAGCAGCAAATCATTCTGCGCTCACCTTCGGCGACAGAGCCCAGGCAGGGACCTCGGTTGCATCTGTTGTGTCGGACGCTGAAGCAGATCGAGACCGTTCTCAATGAACCTGTCCACCGCGAAATCGGCGGGAACGAGCAACGCCCGGGGGATTTTGGTCAAAGCCAGAACGCAGTCGCATCGGACATGGCGCCTGTGATCTATGCCGACTTTCAGGATATCCGCGAGTACCGGCAAGCGGTCGAGATGGTGCATTCCAGTCAGCGGCAGATTTACCTGGCTCCTCCCCGAATCCAGAAACCCGACGAAGCGGGGCTGTTCCTCGCGCTGGCCAAGCATTCACCGGACGGAATTCTGGTTCGTAATCTGGCAGGGTTGCGATTCTGTACCGAGCGGAAAATTCCGTTCGTGGCCGATTATTCGCTGAACGTGGCGAATGAATTGACCGCCGACTATCTGAAAGGACAGGGGGCCGAGCGAGTGACGGCTTCCTACGATCTGAACCGAGACCAACTGCTGAATCTCGTTGAGGCGGTTCCCGCTCAGTGGCTGGAAGTGGTGATTCACCAGCATATGCCGATGTTCCACATGGAGCATTGTGTCTTCTGTTCCGTGCTGTCCCCCGGAACAAACAAGACGAATTGCGGTCGCCCGTGCGATGAACACCTCGTTCAGCTTCGCGACCGGGTAGGGACCGAGCATCCGCTGAAGGCGGACGTCGGCTGCCGAAATACGCTCTACAACGCCGTACCGCAAAGTGCCGCAGAAGTCGTCGCGACGCTGCTGGAGCGGGACGTGCGCAATTTGCGGATCGAGTTCCTCGATGAAGAACCTGCTGAAGTCCGAAGGATCCTCGGTCTCTACGGAGACTTACTCGCGCAGCGGATCCGGGGTGAAGATGTCTGGCGCCAACTGAACGCGGCCAACCGAGTCGGCGTCACTCGCGGAACCCTGGAAGAACGCCGAAACCCCCTGGCCATTCTGTAGGCCGAACAAGGCGACCTCTCGTGCCGGTCATCAACTTCAGATTTCCGGCTCGGGTGCCCCGTTCGAAGAGCCCCCCTCGCCAGACTGCTGCAGACGTCACTGCCGATAGCGGAGAGGGGGGCGGGCGGTGCTATGGTGTGGGGGCCCGCAGCCCCTGTAAACTCAGCAGTTGAGCCACTTTTCGCGGTGAGCAAATCTCTCCTTGATCGGCTAACTCCTCCGCAATTCGACGCGCGCCATAACGGCGGCGATGGTTCCACAAGATGGCTTGGATCTGTTGAGCCAGTCGCGTGTCACGAGATTCTCGCCCGCTGGGGATACGCTCTCTCCAGGCGTAATACGCGGACCGACTGACTCCCAACACCTCGCACACGACGCTGGTCTGAGCGTTGCTTGATTGTGCAATACCCGGCACGGCAGCGTAGATGTCCGTCACTCGTTGCGGCCGAAAATGGCCAACGCTTTTTTTAGGATGTCACGCTCCCGAATCACTCGCTGAAGCTCCACTTCCAGTTCGTGGACACGCGCTTCCAGCGTGCTTGCGATCGGGCCCGACTCCTCGAGCTGCGTCTGTTTCCATCGGTAGAGAACATTGGGGCTCGCCAGGCCCAGTCGCTCCGAGCGTGTGATTTTTTCCCAATCGGCGCTCAGTTTTCCGCTTTTCACCGCTTTTTGATTTAGTCGCGTGTTGAATCCTCGGCTGCGTGGTTCAATCCATTGCCAATCCTCATATCTGCAGTCGACGTTACTCCATTTCGCTCAGATTGAGCGATTCCCTTTCGATTCCAATCCATTTTCAGGTCACTAATCCCAAGTTGATGAGTCGGAGAAGATTGAATGTGATCGCATACCACTCGACCACCGTTTGGACTTTCTCCAACCCACGGACTCGGAACTGGGTGAGTCCTCGATTACGAAACTCGGCATTCACATATTCCGCGATCGATGGCCGTTGCTTATATCGCTGCTGGGCGGCTTCAGTTGCCATTCGTTGACGAAACGCAAAGCATTCATCGGTGTCGCATTTCTTTCTGGCAAACGGATCATTTCCTCGCTTCTTCATGGCCTTCTCACCATGCACGGGAGCGTGAACCTGGCTGCCTGCATTCTCCGTTTTCGTGATCTGATCATGGGTTACAAAACCATTGTCGACCAAGTAGTTCTGAGGAGCCTTACCATAGTTCGCGATGATTTGTGATTGCATGGGGAACATCTCCTGGCCATCGTTCCCTTTCTTTGTCACGTCTACTCCCACGATGATACGTGAAGCTCCGTCTGTGGCGACCTGTACGTTATATGCGGGCCGAAATCCTCCATCTCCCATTTTCATTTTGCGAGCATCGGGATCGGTCGTGCTGCAACGCGCTTCTTTAGGAGTCTCGACCTTGCCTCGGCGTCGCTGGTCTTGCTCCTTCTGCAGTTCGGCCACCTGTTTCAGTGCTTCTTCGGCCCGGGCCAACTTGTCTCGGACGGCTCGTTCTTTCGCCGAGCTGGAACCTCGCGAAGTATCGTCGGAATCTTCGTTCTCCTCGAGAGCAGCGAGGTGAGCCTTCGCTTCCGCAATACGCTTTTCGATGGTCGGTTTGCGATGAAACGAACTGGAACCGGCACTGGCTCTCACTCGAACACCGTCTTGGGCCACGGTGTCCAGTGTGATGACCTCGGCATGCAACAGAGAGGCGACTGTCGTCGTCAGAACCTGCTTGAGAAAGTCGCGATGTTGAGAACGAAAATCACTTAACAAGTGATAGTTCACGCTAACGCCACCGCATATCCACATGTAAGCCAAGTCTCGTTGCGAAAGACGTTCGAGCGCTCTGGCACTGCTGATGGATTCCACTGTCGCCATCAGCCAAAGCGCAACAAGGATCTTAGGGTCAACAGCATTCCGGCCCGGTTGGAATTCAACCGCCTGAATTTTGTCGTAAAGAATCGTCAGATCGAGAGATTCGACATACCGCCAAATGATCCGCACCTTGTCATCTTGTCGAACATATCCGTCCAGAGAAAAGTCCCGCCATTCCAACTGACGACGTTCAGGAGAATTCACACGGACATCAGGCTTCTTGGGTGGGGGGGTGGTGCTCATGGCCGAGTTTTAGCGCATCCCGGAAGGATTGCTACCCTGAACTTCCAAAAAAATCACAACCTCT
>NZ_DASWWZ010000041.1:0-13852 GCF_036405755.1 Schlesneria sp. | reverse complement strand
AATTCCCAGTCAGGATTTTCGGGTTCACCAAACTGAAAGAGGCTTGCTCGAGCCTTCCGGGCCTGTTCCCCATCCATTCCACTACGATGGGACGCATCGCCCAACGGAGTTTGAACACATCGGTTACACCAACCCCGTCGGCCACCACGGTGAAGAGAGTCCTCCTGCGGCGGGAGGGGGATCGAAAGCAGCAGGGGGCGACCCGACGACGACCGGTCGAGCCTAGGAAGTCGGAAATCGGCACCTCGGGAAACTTACGCTGAAGCCTTACTACGACTTCGATGGAGACGGCTTCAAGTTCGTCACTGAAGACGGAGAGTACAGCTTTGGCGTGCGAGGCATGGTTCAAGTTGACGGCAAAGTGTTTTCCGACCCCGTTCCCGGAGGAATCGCCAGCGACGGCATCTATAATCCCCGCTCTCGATTCTATCTCGAGGGGAACCTGTCAAAGCCAATCCAGTACGAATTCTCGTTTCAGCAGACGTACGACAGCGTCGGCCTGCTCGATGCGTATTTAAACTTCAATTATGACCCTGCATTCCAGGTCCGAATAGGTCGCTACAAGACGCCGTTCACGTATGAATGGTACCGCATTCACATCTGGGATCTGCTTGCTCCAGAACGATCCCTCTTCGCGACCAACTATGAGGGTCAACGGCGTTTCGGGGCAATGATTTGGGGGACAGCCGCTGAGAATCGCGTGGAATACGCCGTCGGAACGTTTAATACGCAGCGAAACGGTTACCAGCCCTTCCACAACCTGCAGGACATGATGGCCTTTGTGAACCTCAAGCCTTTTTATAACGAAGATCGCGGCTTCGCTTTACGCGACCTTCAGTTTGGAGGTTCGGTCAACGCAGGTTACGAGAATCAGCCGACAGCACCGACCGCGTTGCGGACAAATAACGCCCCGACGGCTGCCGCGTTTGGAGACAGTGGCGCAGTCAACTTCGCAAGTCTTCCCTTCCTCGCCTTCACTCCTGGCGTTACCGAGCATGGATCACGCGCGTTGTGGGAAGTGCATTCGGCCTGGTACTACGGTGGACTGACCCTGCTCGGTGCCTATGAGGGGGGATCTGAAAGTTACGCCACCGCCACAGGCTCGCGGAGCCGGATTCCCCTCAGCGGTTGGTTTGCGCAGGCAGGGTACCTGATCACAGGCGAGACAATTCGTGACCGGACACTCGTCGATCCCATCCACCCCTTCGACCTGCGTCCCGGCCGAGTTGGATTTGGTGCATTCGAGCCCACCGCGCGCTACAGTGAGATGACACTCGATCAGCGAGTCTTCACCGAGGGACTCGCCGACCCGAAGCTCTGGACAAATCAGGCGCGGCTGGTGGATGTCGGAGTCAACTGGTACATCAATAAGTTCGTCAAAATCTATTTTGACTGGGAACATGCCATGTTCGCGACCCCCGTGACAACAGGAAAGGGAGGCGTCACTCAATCGAACGACCTTTTCTGGATCCGGTCGCAGCTCTACTTTTAAAACTTGGGCTGCTGACGCGCCGCCGGTACGATCACGTGTTCCCTTCCGCCGGTTTGGTCTTCGCATCCCGGTTCAGGCGTTTCTGCAGTCGAGTATTAACGTGAGCGAAATTATGGAGCCAGCGATCGTAGTCCTGAGTCTTGAACTGGAAGAACTCTTTGACTTCCGGTTGTGGCAGTACCAGGAATGTTTCGGCCTTCATCGCATTGAGAACGCATTCTGCCACATGCTCGGGAGTGACCGAGCTTAAATGCAGAAATTGATGAACCGGGTCCTCAAGGTCCAGGAATTCCGTGGCAACCCCGGCAGGACACAAACAGGTCACCTTTAAACCCCGATTCCGATAGTGCACGGAGAGCCATTCCGCGAACGCGACCGCTCCGTGCTTAGTCACGGAATAGGCTGCCGATCCGATTTCCGTCAGCAGTCCAGCGGCGGAAGCCGTGATGACAAATGCTCCCCCTCCTTGTTCGATCATGGCGGGGACGGTCGCGCGCGACAGATAGACGTGGGCCATCAGGTTAATCTGCCAGAGTCGGGTCCAGTCTTCATCAGGCGTCTCAAAACCTCCCTTGGAGGTGACACCTGCATTCGAGATGACGACGTCGATGCGTCCGAATTCGGCACGCGCCAGATCTACCGCTGCACGAATGTCGCTTTCACGCCCTACATCACAGGCGACACTCACTGCCCCCAGTTCCGCAGCGAGAGCTGCCGCTGCTGCTTCGTCACGGTCAGCGATCACAATTCCATTCGGCCGTTCTTCCTTGATTCGCCGACACAACGACTGACCAATCCCGCGGGCACCCCCGGTGATCAGGACAACGCGATCCACCAGTTCCATTCTGGATCCTTCCTCTTTTCCGCAAGTCGCCTGGACATCCCTCTTATCCACATGCTCGTCAGAACAGTGTCGATTGTCTCGAGCGAGAATTGGGACGTTTTACGGCCTCGTAGCCCCGGTTCCTGTCTCCTGCCAGTCAGACGCCTGCATTCGCCAGGCGCTTGCAGGATTCGCCGCTTGCCGCTCGGATTCACGCAGTCGGTTCTTCCCATAACATCCTGCTCGTCTGCCGGAATGCCTGATCGGGTTCTAACAGGGAGGCGAGGTTCGGGGATATACCAAAGTTTTCGGGAGACGATTGCGCTGGATTAAGTCGGGTTGGCAACCTACTCTTTCGGGCACCGCAGCGGGCCCCACCGATGAGCCGGAATTGACTGACGTCGACATTCCGGGCAGTGTGGAGAAACTGCCGTCGAAATGCCGCATCATTCATGGCTCTGATAACCGGGTGACAAGGTCGAATCATGATTACGGATCACATCAGCAATCACGCGAAGTACGGTCATTTGCCTGCAGCCCTGCTGCGAGCCATTGAGTATCTCGGCAGCACCGATTTCACGTTTGTCGAAAGCGGCCAGTACGAACTCGACGGACGGAATATCGTCAGCATGGTTCAGCGATACAAAAGCAAGCTGCCCCATCAGGCCGTCTGGGAATCCCACCGCAAGTACATTGACGTGCAGTTTGTCGCGGGTGGACACGAGCGATTCGGCCATGCCCCACTGGCCACGGCTCCGGCCGTCAAGACACCCTATTCGGAAGAGAAGGACGTCATCTTCTACGAACCAGGGCAGCAGACCTACGATGCCCCCATGGGAACGTTCATGATCTTCTATCCTGACGACGTACACGCTCCTGGACTGGCGGCCGGAACACCCCCTGTGGCCAGCGAAGTCGTTAAAGTCGTTGTCAAAGTTGCCGTTTCTGCCTGTCAGTGAAGAATGAAGTCGTCTGGACAAGCGCAGTCGTTCGGTCATCCTCAGACCGAAATGACTTTTTTTTGCAGAAACCCTCTGATTGGGCAAAAACAATTCCGTTGACGGATCTGATTGCGTTGCAGGGTACTTCGACCTTCGTTACACTATTCGGTCCTCGCGTTTGCCGTATTCGTGGGCAAGGCCCCCACATTGAACTGGCGACGAGTTTGAAATTAACTTCAAGGTGCGTGTTTTCATGTCGAAGGAAGCAAAGTTAGTCGTCAAACCGCGTGCGGAACAAGGTTCTGCAGCATGCCGACGGTTACGATGGAGTGGGCAAGTTCCCGGCAATATCTACGGGCATAACGCGCCGCCAGTTTCTGTCGTGATCAGTTCGGAAGCATTGACGCCTGTTCTCATGTCGGGTGCCAAGGTTGTCGATGTCGAACTGGACGGAAAAGTCGATAAGGCCGTTGTCCGCGAAATCCAGTGGGATACGTTCGGCAGAAGCATCACCCATTTCGACCTGCTGCGGGTCGACCCGAACGAACGCGTTAACATCGTCGTTCCGCTGGAAGTCAAGGGGACGGCCCCCGGCGTCCTGCTGGGTGGTGTGCTCGAACAAGTCTTGCACTCCATCACCATCGACTGCCTCGCCTATCAGATTCCTGACTCGATTCCAGTTCGCGTTGGATCGCTCGAACTTGGAAAAGCGATTCACGTTTCGGACCTGGTCCTGCCAGAAGGTTCACACGCTCACGCCGCACAGGACGCGATCGTCGTTCACGTTGTGCAGGCGAAGGTGCAGGACGAAGTCGCAGCAGCTGGCCCAATCGAACCAGAAATGATTGGTAAGAAGCCTGCCGCTGAAGCTGAGGCAAAGGACGCGAAGAAGAAATAGTCTGGGCACATCAAAAGAGCCAACACGTCACGGTCAACTCGGAATGACACCATGAAGCTGGTTGTCGGATTAGGCAACCCGGGGTCGAAGTATGAGGGAACCCGGCACAATGTTGGCTTTGATGTGATTGCCGAGTTAGCACACCGGTGGCATGCCGATCGCTCGAAACTTCGGTTCGAGGCACAGCTGGCGGATGGAAATTATCGAGGCGAAAAGGTGCTGCTGGCAGCGCCACAGACCTATATGAATCTGAGTGGACGAAGCGTTCAGCAGATCGTCAAGTTTTACCAGATTCCGTTGACCGATGTATTGGTTGTCTGTGATGACATGAACCTGAAGCTGGGGCAGCTGCGGCTGCGAGCGTCAGGATCTGCGGGCGGACAAAAAGGACTGCAAAGTATCCTGGATGTTTGCGGAACGGAAACGGTTCCCAGGCTGAGGATTGGAGTGGGGCGTCCACCCGAAAAGATGGATGCCGCTGCTTATGTATTGACGAAGTTTCGGAAAGACGAGCATACTGAGGTTGACGCGTCAGTAAGAATCGCTGCCACGGGAATCGAATTGTGGATTCAAGAGGGGATCACGGCAGCCATGAATGTCGTGAACTCTCCAATGCCTGATTCGGATTCGAATCACTCGGCTGGTAGAAGTCATCCGTGATTCCGCAAAAGAGTTTTGGGACAAACGCGGGTTTGATCTCGATAATTGAGCCATAAGAGCCAGATGCGATCGAAGATCTTGGGGAGAGTATTTTGACCGAGTACATGTACGAGGGGATGTTTCTGCTGGACAGCAACCGCTACGCTGCAGACCCTGATTCAACTCAGAAGGCAGTGCTGGGGATGCTTGAGCGAGTCGGAGCGAAGGTTGTCGCTTCCCGCCCATGGCAGGAAGGAAAGCTTTGCTATCCCATCGAAGGGCAGCGAAAAGGCTTGTATTATCTCGCCTGCTTTACGATGGACGGCGGCAGCATGATCGAGCTGAATCGCTTGAGCAAGCTGAATGAAGTTGTCCTACGGCAGTTGGTGCTGCGTCATCCAAAAGTGATTTTCGACGCCATGGTTGATGCTCTGACGCAACATGACGGCGCAATCCACAGCCCCGAACAGAAGGCTGATCGTGAAGCCCGTGGTGATCGTCCTGCGATCGAAGAGGGCGTTGAAGAAGCGCGATAGGTTTCGGTCTGGGCAGATCGCGTGGAGTATAAGGGAATCGAGAAATGGCAAGTTTCAACAAAGTGATTCTCGTCGGCAATTTGACGCGCGATCCGCAAGTGAAGTACACGACTGGTGGCACAGCAGTGACGGAAATCGGATTGGCGGTCAATCGTCGCTGGCTGGATAAGCAGTCGAATCAATGGAAAGACGAAACGACGTTCGTTGATGTCACCTTGTGGGGTCGGACGGCCGAAATCGCAGGGGAATACCTCGCCAAAGGGCGACCGGTACTCATCGAAGGTCGGCTGCAGTTGGATACCTGGGATGATCGGGAATCCGGGCAGAAGCGCAGCAAGCTCAGAGTTGTCGGCGAAAATATGACGATGTTGGGTGGCAAGGGTGATGGACAGGGTGGAGGGGGAGATTCCCGGTCGGGCGGTCGTCCGCAGTCGGCTGGCCCCTCACGAAGTGCTTTCGCAGAACCGAGCTTTGACTCGGGTGAAAGCTCAGGCGGATTCTCGTCCAGCTTTGATGATCACTCAGGATCCCAAGTCGACGATGTGCCGTTTTAGCGATTGTCGGGGATTGGAGTTCCTGACTGTAAATCGGATGGGAATAGGGGTTCCCAACCGGGATAGCGAATTGAAACCCGTGTGAAATTGTGACGGAATTTAAATATGGCTCGTAGTACTCACTCTGCTTCAGGTCGTCCCCGGATTTCTCGCCAGGTCGAGTTGTTGCTCGCCGCTGATGTCGAGCATCTGGGAGCCACCGGCGACATCGTTCGCGTAAAGCCCGGTTATGCCCGCAATTACCTGATGCCTAACGGCTTGGCCACCGTCGCAACGGAAGCCAACAAGCGGGCAGTCAAGCGCCACCAGGAAGCACTGGTCGAGCTTCAGAAGCAGAAGATGCAGGCTTTGCAGAAGCGAGCCGATGCCATTGGCAAGTACAGCGTCACGCTGGAAGCCAACGCCAACGAAGAAGGCCATCTGTACGGTTCGATCATGGGTCCCGATATCAGCAAGGCGCTCGTCGCTGCCGGATACCAGGTCGATGCTGATCACGTCAAACTCGACGGTCCGATCAAGGAACTCGGCATGTACACCGTGAAGATTCAGCTTCACTCCGAAGTCCGCACCGAGATCAAGGTGTGGGTGGTTCCTGCCGCCAAGAAGTAAAAGCAATCGCACATTTGTGCTGATGAAATTCGAAGCGACGTGTCCTGTGGGCACGTCGCTTTTTTTCGTGTTTCCAACACCAGGCTGGCTGCACCCGATGAAACCTCAGTCGCTTCCCGTCACTCGTTTTTGATGACTGAGCGATGACCCTTTGAATGATTTTTTCCAGTTTCGTAGAGAGCCATGAGGCCTGACGGGATACAATCAGCACCCCCTGATGGATGAGATGAGGCCTCCCCACCTGGGTCTGTTCCTCACTTTCCTGGCTAACGTAGTGGAATTCCGCATGGCCCGACTCCCAGCCCCGACGATTCCTGTATGCCCCGGACGTGTGACAGGTCCGTTGACCCGCCGGGAAATGCTTTGCACGGCGGCCAACGGATTTGGCTGGCTCGCTTTCGCTGGAATGATGGGGCACAGTACGAGCACGTCCGCCGGCACGGAGTTCTTGCGGGTCCCCCAGCCGGATTTCCGGCCGAAGGTGAAGAACGTGATCTTTTGCTTCATGGACGGGGGCGTATCACACGTTGACTCGTTCGACCCGAAACCGAAACTCGCCGATCTCGACGGCCAGTCGTTCACTGACTCAAAAAACCCGACCGCCAATGGGAATCGACAATGGCTGAAAAGCCCGTGGGAATTCTCACAACACGGGGAAAGCGGCATGCCGGTCAGCAGCCTATTTCCTCATATTGCCCGCTGTGCAGATGACATTGCCGTGATCCGTTCGATGAAGGCAGATCTGCCCATCCACTCCACAGGCGTCCTGTTCCTGCATACGGGTTCGAATAACGCCGGACGGCCCAGCCTCGGTTCCTGGGTGAATTACGGCCTGGGTTGCGAAAGTCAGAATCTGCCCGGATTCGTGGTTCTCAGTTTCGGCGTTGTACCGTGCGGCGGACTCGAGACTTTCTCGAATGGATTCCTGCCCGCCAGTCATCAGGCAACACTGCTCCAGGCCGATGGAAACCCGATCGACAACATCCAGCCGGGTGATCGTGATTCACGAATCCAACGAGCAAAGCTGGCTCTGCTGAAATCACAGAATGCTGCGTTTTCAAAACAACTCGGGGGCAGCGATGCCGTGGAATCGGCAATTCGAAACCATGAGATGGCCTTCCGCATGCAGTCGCTCGTCCCCGATGTGCTTGATCTCTCGCAGGAAACCGAAGCGACACACGCCCTCTATGCCATCAATTCACAGGTGCCATCACAACGACTGTATGGCATCCAGTGCTTACGTGCCCGCCGCTTAATCGAATCGGGTGTCCGTTTTGTCGAAATTACCTGCCCGCCCGGCGCCTCGAACGGTACTTGGGATCAGCACGGCGATCTCAAGAAAGGGCATGAAAAGAACGCGCTAGATACCGATCAGGCCATCGCCGGTCTGATCACCGATTTGAAACAGCGAGGCCTGTTCGATGAAACGCTGATCGTCTGGGCGGGGGAGTTTGGACGGACACCTCATTCTGCGGGCCGCGATGGACGTGACCATCATCCCGAAGGATTCTCGGTCTGGCTGGCAGGGGGAGGTGTTAAAGGAGGGTCGATTTACGGAGCCACCGACGAACTCGGCATGCACGCGGTGGACGGCGTCTGTACGATTCACGACCTGCATGCCACCATCCTGCATCTGCTCGGCCTGAATCACGAATCATTGACGTTCCGCTTCAGCGGCCGCGACTTTCGACTGACCGACGTGCACGGAAGCGTGGTCCACGAAATCCTGACCTGACGTACTGCACGGCCGTAATCTGGGTAAACCTTAATCTTTGCACCCGTTTCTCAAGACTCAGGATGCGAACTTCCCGCATGATCGCTGGAGTCTACGTGCTCGCAGTGCCGAGTTTTCCTGCTGACGCCTGGTCCATCGCCTCCCATACACCCCGCGTGAATCAACGTGGACATGCAAGGATGAGGTGAGCCGCGAGATCGTCACATCCTGCGGTGACCAGGCGAACTGAGAGGCACGGGAAAACATCTTGACCCATTTTTGGCTTTCCCCTGTAATCCGCTGCAATTGTGGACAATTAGCAGAACAGGCTTGATTGCAGTTTCGTTCATCCTGGCAAGACATGACTTATGACCGCTACTTGATGAAAAGCTTTCTCCACACGTTCGGCGTGTGCTTTATCACCATGTTCGGGCTGGTCGCAGTCATCGACTTGTTCGAGAACCTGGATGAACTGCTGGAAATCAACGGCGACAATGGCACCTTCGGGTTGATCCAACTGATTGTCACGCTGAACGCCTATCGTTCGATTCTGTTTCTGGATCGTGGCGGAGCGGCCCTGACGGTCATTTCTGTCATGACAGTTCTCATCCTGCTGCAGCGAAGTGGTGAACTCCACCCGCTTCTGGCGGCCGGGATTCCGATGTATCGCATTCTCAGGCCGATGGTCTTCGCAGCGATCGGCGTGAATTGCCTGCTGGTTTTTAACCAGGAATTCCTCGTTCCACGCGTTGCATTTCGTGAACACGAGATTCGCCACCAGAACGACCTTTCACAATCCCAGGTCGAATCGCTGACGGACCACCGAACGCGCATTTCGATCGACGGAGAAACGGTCAGGGTCGCCGATCGAACAATTGAAAAGCCGTTCTTCACGCTCCCGTCCCCCAGCCTCGTCAACGAGTTGACGATTCTCAAGGGTCCGACGGCGACGTTCTATCCCGCGAAGGGGAACCGCCCCGCCGGTTGGTTGATCAAAGATGTCGTCTCCAATCCTCCCCTGGCCGACGTGGAACGGATTCTGACGGATCGGGGTCGCGAATTGGTTGTCGTTCTTCCCGGAGAACGTGTGTTTGTCGCGTCGGCGATCACCTGCGATCAGCTCTTCAAACGAAGTTCGAGCTTCACCTCGCTGTCGACCTGGGAACTGCTGGAGCGGATTCGCTGTCCTGCCTTCGGTTTCGCTTCTGTGTACCGGATTGTCCTGTACGTCCATTCCAGGTTCATGCAGCCCATCCTCAACGTAATTGCGGTTCTGCTCACGATTCCGTTAATGGTTCGTCGAGAAAGTCCCGGCCTGGCGGTGGATTCGACTTTATGCGGGTTTGTATTGGCCCTGCTTTTTGCCGTCACTCAGGGATTTCAATCATTGGGGGCAAGCTACGTCATCTCACCGGAGATTGCCGCCTGGGCGCCTGTCGTATTCGGCGGAGCACTTTCCGCCTGGCTCTCTGGCGTGATCCGCACTTGAGTTGGGATGAATCACCATGAATGACACCCTGATCAACCCTGCGCATTCGCGCGACGCCATCAACCTTCGTTCTGATTTCTCGTCGCCACACACGGTCACAGCAGCCGGACGGAAGAGTTGGCCCGTATGGCGTCCGCTCATCGCGACGCTTCTGGTCAGTCTGTTGATCCGAATCTGGGACGTTGACCAGCACGTCTCTGCGATGTTCTATGATTCAGGAAATGGTATCTGGCCCTTCGAGCGGGCTCACCCCTGGCTCTGGTTCTACCGGAATGGAGTCATTCCGCCGATCGTTGTCGGCGTCGTCGGTGCCGTCGTGGCGGTCTTCGGTACCCACTTGCTCCATTCTAAGGATCCCCTGAAGATCAAGCAGTTTCGCCTGAGTGGACTGTTCCTGGCGCTGCTCTTAATCATCGGGCCGGGTCTACTGGTCAACGGATTCCTCAAATCCGTGTGGGGGCGGCCACGACCCGTTCAATGCACGGTTTTTGGGGGTGATAAACAATTCCTGCCCGTCGGTGCGTGGGGGAGTGATCGCTTCCCGAATTCGTCATTTCCATCTGGTCACGCAGCGGTCGCGTTTTATTTGATCGGCCTGGGGTTTGTTGTCAGTCCAAAACGTCCGTGGTTGCGTCGCGCGTGCTTTGCAGGCGGTCTCATCTACGGCGTTGCCATGGGATTTACGCGTGTTCTTCAGGGAGGTCATTTCACGAGCGATGTGGTCTGGGCCGGCGCTCTGACCTACCTTGTTGCGGTGGCCCTGTCGCGGATGCTGATTGATCACGACGAACAGCCTGCCAGCACCTGACTCCTGCCCCGTCGCAGTGGAAAAACCGCGCGTCGACGCGTTTCGCGATCGATCTCTCGTGAAAAGAGTCCGTGACCACCTGCCAGTCCGAGCCGATTTCAATCGCCCTGCACATAGCTCTGTCTGACTCTCTCAGGCACCGGCATCGAGCCAGTAACCAAACTCAATGGCCGGGCAACGACCATTGAGTTTGGAGTTTCCCGAGTTCACGTTGAGCCATGAACGGCCCTGCCCCGGACTCGCCCACACCAATTCACCGACCACGATTACGCATGATTCTAACTCACGTAAGGCGCTCAGGTTGCATGGCTTCGCGACGACCGGGGCGGCGTTAACCGAAACAGGGTTTCCTCCCGATCAGCGACGATCCCGCCCGTTCGCAGTCGCCGTGTCCGAGGATGTTCCGTCTGGACTCCGTGACACCGAGGTCGCCTCAGCCCGAACGCATCCCCCTCCTCCGAGGCATTCTCGCGTTCATCAGAGCATCGGAACAGCATCGAGCACGCTCACTCATCGCGAGGTGACTGGAGTGCTGCGTCCTGCCGGTTTCACTTGGCTGCAATTACAGTCACGAATTTCCGGACTCCGTCTCACGGCATGAGACAGGCCGGTTAATGAGCGTTTGGAAGCCCACTCGGAAGCCTGCTCGCGCTGAAACGGGCCGGAGATCAAAGGCCTCTACGCCGTCGGTCGGCCCTTCTTCCGTTTGGGATCGACCGGGTGGTGATGAGGTTTTGGTACAGCTACGCCCCGTGCCACAGGCTCTGCCTCGGCAACAGGAACGATGACCGGCAACTCCGCCGATGAGACTCCAGAAGCGCTTGCGGCCTGCTTCGGTTCAAAAAACCGGCCGAAGGGCCCCGAAACCAGTTGAGGGAGCAGCACCAGATCACCGAGAAGTGCGACCCCGATCATGCTGGCCATCAGGGAACCGAATCGGCTGATGAGGGTAAGCTCAGCAGGAACCAGAAGCAGCAGGCCAAAGCCGACAGCGGCGCTCGTCTGCAGAAGTGCGGGGCCGGAATGGACCATGGCATGGATGGCCGCATCACGACGACGGGATCCGTCGCTCATCGCACGCTTGAACCATGCAAGATAGTGCAGGGTGCCGTCGACAGCGATCCCGAGTGCGATGGAAGCCGTAATCATCGAGCCGATATCAATCCGCTGTCCCATCCACGAGGCAGCCCCGAACACCACAGTGATCGGCAACAGATTCGGAATCATCGCAATCAGGGCGGCCGGGAAGCTTCGCAACGTGATCGTAAACACCACGAAAATCAGGGCGAACGCCAGACCAAAACTGCTGATCAGACTTTCCAGAACTGCATGCTGCGTCTGAACAAACAGAGGGACTTTGCCCGTGATCAAATGGTGGGAGCCAGCTTGCAGCTTCAAGACTTCCTGCGCCATTTGATGCAAGTCTGCCAGGATCTTCTCGAACGAATTCTCGGTCATGACGTTGACCTGGGCTGTAATTCGCCAGAGCTCATCACCCGCCTGGTTGAGGCGATGGTCTCCCGGCTGATGCAGATCGTGGCTCTGTTCGGCGACCGAATAGAACGACCGGGCACCAGGAATTTCCCCATCGCGAATGCGTTGCTGGATGATCGTGGCCCGCTTCTGATGCTTGGTCCTGACGATAAAACTCGCGTCTTCAGGTGGTTGTTCGCTCACCGGCTGAAAATCTGCCAGTGAGACCGACCCACTGATCTCGGGGTGACTCCACATTTTTTCCTGGATCTGACGTACCAGTTCCATACGGTCGAGGAACGTCGAATCTCGCTGTGCCTGCTCGTCAAAACGAATCACCGTTTCAACGGGCATCACACCACCCAGATTGGTTTCAATGAACCAGTAGTCCTGAGCAATCTGTGACTTTTCGGGGAAGTAGCGGATGACTTTCGTCTCCGTCTGCATCTTCGAGATTCCCCAACTGAGCGCTACGGCAACGGCGATTACCAGCAGCGACTGCAAACCAGGGTGCACCGTCACGATCCGACCAAAGAATCGCCAGCCCCCTTGATCAGACGGCTTTTCCCGGGGAATGGGACCTGCCCACATCTGCATCAGGGCAGGCAAACCATAGATAATCATTAACAGCGAGAACATCGTTCCGCAGGCGGCGTAGAGGCCGAATTCACGAACGGGAGAAAGCTCACTGGTGGACAGCGAGATCAGACCAATTGCCGTCGTCAGACTTGCGAGTGAACAAGGTGACCACGCCGACCGGATCGACTCGACAATCGCCGAACTTTCGTCAGCGCTGGCCGCGTGCTTCCAGTAATTCACAACGTGGATCGCCCCCGAAAGGGTCAACACGATCAGCAGCGTGGGCATCACGCTGAGGATCATGTTCATCGAGCCCCCGGTGAAAGAGATCAGAGCGAGAGCACCGAATGCGGTGAACATGGCGACAAACAGGATCATCGACGCCAGTCGCACATTTCGCACAAGAACGTAGGCCATCAAAGCGCTGAACAGGGCCGACGACAGCAGGACCGATCTGCGATGAAATTGAATCAGCGGATACGACGTGTTCCAGATTGCCTTGCGGACTTCCGAGTTTAACTCGTTGGCGGAAATGATACTTCCGGTCATGTGCAGTGTGCCGGCAGGAATTCCGGCCACATCACAGATCGCGCGAATCGAGGCGATCGTCTCGGCCTTGTCAGCCAGTCCCGCCTCCGAAATTCCGACGGCGAGTGCCACCGGTGAGCCCAGCACGAAAAAGCTGTCTTCAACCAGCGCTGACCCTTCGCCCCACTCGGGAACATACTGTTTCAGCCAGTTGGCGATATCGGCCGTTTCAGGGCTGCCGATGCGGATCCCTTTCCAGGAAATTTTCAGGTCGTGATCGACTGTGGCCTCTTCGAGAGGAGTTCCATCGACGGCCACAACAACCGGTTGTGTCGGTTCGCTGGTTCCCCCTTCTTCTGCCACGGGGCCGGGAATGGCCACGAGCGGTGACAGATCGGGATCGGCCTCGTGGATCACCAGTTCCAGACCGAATTTTGAACGGGTGGCGAGTTGAAGCTCGCGTCTGGTCTTCTTGATGGCCGAGCGGCCTACTTCTGTCAGCCGTAGCCTCAGGGGACCGACTCCCAGCAGCGTCCCTTCGAGACGACGGGCGGCGTCCTGCGCAGAAACGCCGTTCTCCTGCATCACGTTCAGCGCCGCTCGAGGATCGAGAACGCTGGAAACGTAAGGAAGGCCACCCCGTTTTGTTCCCTGGGCGTCGGGCTTGCCCAGCAGTTGATCGACGAGTCGTTCCAGCCGGGGATCGTTGATGGAACTTCCCTCCCACGTCAGCAGGATTCGTTCCTCGATCGGAAACTCTTCATGCGTC
>NZ_DASWWZ010000040.1:0-3552 GCF_036405755.1 Schlesneria sp. | reverse complement strand
GTGCACTTCCTCTCCGCGAGAAAGCTTCAGATCTCCGGAAAGAACTTGCCGTCAGCTTCACAGTGCCGTTGATCTGCTCAATTCTCACTGGACCATCCGCCTACTTTCCCATCGACATCTCTAATAGTGACACCCGGATCGGAGACTTTGAGCTCGGAGCCAGTTGCTTTGCGAACGTGTCCTAATTACCTGGCGTTCCGCCACTCTCTCATGCTGATTCACCGGTTGAGAGCGTTTCTTACATGCCTCCTGCTCTTGGAGGTTTTCGGTGGCATATTGGGCTGTAGCGACGATCCTTTGGATATTCCCCCTGACGAAACAATCACTTCTCCTCAGCCCCACCAACCAGCCGGCTTTGCCCGTTCGTTACAATCGAGCCCGCGCCTGGTCGCTCCTGAAACCGTCAATCCTTCCCCTCGTGAAACAGAGCAGTCTGACTGGTTTGAAGATGTCACAGCCGCAAGTCGGATAAGCTTTACCTATCGCAATGGCGAAGAAGAAGGTCACCTCTTCATCCTGGAGAGTCTCGGAGGGGGCGCGGCAGCCTTTGACTTTGACCGGGACGATTTCACGGACATTTTTTTCACCGGCGGCGGCACCATCGATTCCAACGCAACCATTGCCGGTTTGCCCTCCGCCTTGTTCCGTAACGTCAGCGAATTTCATTTTGACGAAGTCTCTGCCCAGGCCCGCGTGTTGAGTGGGGGAGACTATTCGCATGGCTGCTTCGCGGCGGATTTCGACTGCGACGGTTTTCCGGACTTCATCGTCACAGCTTACGGTCGCTGTCGGCTCTTCAAAAACCTTGGCGACGGGACGTTTATTGACATGACAGCCGGAAGTGGCATCAACCAGATGGGCTGGTGGACCGCAGCCGCATGGGGAGACATCAATCGTGACGGATTGCCCGATCTCTACCTCGCCAGTTATCTGCAATGGTCTCCTGCGTCCGACCAGAAATGCTGGAATCCCCTGAAACAACGAGAAGTCTGCGGCCCCAACCGCTTTCCTGCCGCAGATGACCGAGTGTATCGCAATCTCGGTGACGGCACGTTCGAAGACATCACAGAGAGCGTAGAAGTCCAACCGGGTGGCAACGGTTTAGCCGTCGTGGCGGCAGACATCAACCGCGATGGACTGGTCGACTTCTACGTCGCGAACGACGAGACAGATAACTTTCTTTATCTGGGTCGTTCTGACGGCACTTTACAAGAAATGGGACACGCGGTCGGCGTCGCCGTTAATCAGTATGGGACGCACGAAGGGAGTATGGGTGTTGAAGCGGGTGACTACGACCAGGATGGACGTTGCGATCTGTGGGTCACGAACTTCGAACTCGAAGATAACGCCCTTTATCGAAACCTGGGGGATGACATCTTTCTACAAACCACGAACACGGCGGGGCTTGCCGGACGGTCGCGTCTTCAGGTTGGCTTCGGAACTGCACTGGAAGATTTCAATGGGGATGGACGACTCGATCTGCTGGTGATCAACGGACACGTTTTTTACAGGGGAGGTCAGCTCCCGTACCGTCAGAAGCCCCAGCTTTTCCAGAACACAGCAGATGGTCGATTCAAAGAGGTTTCTCACTCCGCTGGAACATATTTCCGTGAGAATCATCCCGGTCGAGGTGCGACGGTCGGGGACTTTGACAATGACGGAGGAATCGATGTGGTTGTCGTGCATCAGAATGAGCCCGTATCAGTCCTTCGCAATCGATTCCCTCATCAGCGATTCGTCAGTCTGGACATCATCGGAACTCGCGTTGACCGGGATGCAATCGGTACCACCGTTACCGTCAGACAGGAAGGGGACGAACGAATCGCGTTCGTCCGGAGTGGTGCAGGATACCTGTCTCATTTCGATCGACGCGTGGTGATGGCTGTGACGGACGCCCCTTTCGACGTGAAGGTTTGCTGGACGGACGGAATGACAGAAATCTTCCGCGAGGTTCCCACAGGTCGCACCTCTCATCTCATTCAGGGACAAAGCGAGACCGATGCGGCCCCATAGCGAACCGACGGCCCAGCCTCGTCAATGGAACATAGCCCTCCTGCTGGCATTACTCGCAGGTAGCATTATCGTTTGTGGACTGCTGTGGACCCTGCGACCCAGCCCGGAAAGTCTGTATCAACAGGCCCTGCAGTCAAAAGAACTCTATGACCAGAAGCGGTTATTAGAACAGTCCATCCGCTTGGCTAACGACGACTATCCGGCAGCCGAATTGGAACTGTGCCTCGTGTCCGCTCGGCTGAAAGACTGGAGTGCGGTTGAATCGGGGACCGCCAAGCTTTCACAAAAGAAACTCGCTCCCTCTGACCTCATGAAGGTGGCACGCGTCTGCCTGGAAGCACAGCAATGGGCTTCCGCAAAACCGATACTGGAGGCTCTGCAGGAAACGCAGGGTCAAAATGAAGATTACCTGCGTCTTCGCTGTGCCTACTTTCAGGGAACGGGAGATCACCGTGGGCTGATTGATGCGACGCTCCTGCTGACCAAAGCAGCCCCCCATCAGACAAATTACTGGCTGTTGCTGGCTCAGATCCACGAGTTATTGGAACAGAACGCTGCGGCCATCGCCGTGTATCAAGAGGCGCTGGACCACGAATTGAGTCGTCTGGACGAAATCAAAATTCGTTCCCGTTTACTGGAACAGTTGATTCACGTCGGAGATGCCCCCGGGGCAAGAGATCAGTTGAACTCGCTCATCGCCGCGGGGGAAGCGGGTCCGCGAATCGAAATCGCGACCGCGCGCCTTTATCACCTGGAAGGACAATGCGAACTCGCCTTAGCCTCGCTGGAGCCGGCTCTGGACCGGATTGGTGAGATACCAGAAGCGATTCGGTTACGCGGTGTCCTTCAGCTGGAACTCGGAAAATTTGATGAAGCGGTTCAGGACCTCAAACGAGTTATAGAGCTGACTCCACACGACGAGATTGCCTTGTTCAAACTTGCAGAGGCCTATCGACGGTGGGGGAAGCAAGACCCGACACGAGACGATGGTGTGCTGGCAGACAAGTACCATCAGAGGTACCTGCAAGTTCACCAGCGCCAGTTGAGGATCAAAGCGATTCAGCGAGAACTCGCGCAGACCCCAGATCACCCACAGTTGCGTAAAGAACTTGAACAACTCAAAGCCGAGACGCGTTAGCCACCGGTACTGTGGGATGAGGGCCTTGTTCTTTGAGTTAGGTTGAGGTTGGAGAGGGGGTCGCGACGATGGAAGAATGCTCTCCCTCAGCACGCCCACGAATTCATCAGGAGAGCTGACGGAACCTTTTGATCGCGGTGAATCTCGGTTTGATACGCGGGAGACGATGGGAGGAGTCCGAACGACAGTGCCGCGGATTTCCTGCAGGGGAATGCCAAGGGGGCGATCATGGCACAGACCAACTCGGCTGCTCCTGACTGCGCGACTCTTCCTGCACCGAGACAGCTTGCGCAGAGACAGCCAGTGAGCAACCGAGTTGGACAACCCCGCTATTGCGACACGATCTCGACAGGACAAGCCGCGTGGCTTGAGACCTGTGCCGCCGTGGAATCCCCCCACCA
>NZ_DASWWZ010000039.1:0-3699 GCF_036405755.1 Schlesneria sp. | reverse complement strand
TCAGCCGCCCGCACAGAACCGGTAGTAGATCTCGGCGGCGTGATCGAGTTGGGCGATTTCGATCCATTCGTCCTTGGTGTGCGCCTGCGCGATGTCACCGGGACCGAAGACGACGGCGGCGATCCCTTCCCGCGCGAATCGCGAGGCATGTGTTCCATACGGGACACCGAGCGCCTTACGAGGTCCCACCACACTCGTGATGACACGCATCAACTGTTCGGACAGGGCTCCGTTCAGATCATCCCCCAGCGATGGACTCGCGCAGTAGGGAGCTTCATGCGTCACTTCAAAATCGAGTTTGGACCGGAGGTAATCGGCCAGTTCATCAATCACCCCGAAACGATCTTCACCGGGAATCAACCGTCGGTCGACTTCGATATGACAGTGATCCGGGACGATGTTCACGCTGCTTCCGCCGTCGATTCGGCCCACACTCAGTGTCGCGGGACCGCACAGGGGGTGTGCCGGACGTTGTGTGGGAAGTTTGGCGGCGAATTCCTCCAGGGCCAGCACAACCTTGGCCATCCGGTAAATCGCATTGATTCCTTCCTCGGGTCGCGAACTATGACAGGCTCGGCCGGCGGTGTGCAATTTCCAGCGTGTCGCGCCGCGATGAGCGACGACGATATCCAGTTGCGTTGGTTCCGCGACGATCGCCACGTCAGGCCGCGTCGGGCACAGCCGATAGGGGGGGACCGGTTCCGACCAGCTATCGGTCAGATGGTTAATCCCGATACTTGTGGCCTCTTCGTCACACGTCAGCGAGAGAACCACATTCGACATTCCGGCAGGCCGTTCCTTCGCCAGGCGGGTGAAGGCAGCCAGCATGGCGGCCATTCCCCCCTTCACATCGCAGGAACCGCGACCGTACAGCCGACCGTTTTGTTCCACTGGCTCGAACGGGGGGATCGTCATTCCATCGACAGGGACGGTGTCCTGATGTGCGTCCAGCAGAACAGTTTTCGTGGCCCCGGGAGCATCCAGCCGGGCCAGCACATTCGACCGGCCGGGAGCGATCTCGACCTGCTCGAACGGAACGTCAAGTCGCTTCAAATACTGCAACAGATACTCTGTCACACGCGTCTCGAAATACTCTGGACCACTCACGTCGCGTCCCATCGGGTTGACGCTGGGGATGGAAACCAGATCTTTGAGAATCGTTAAGGGAGCCGACATGGGTCACTACTGCTCACGGAAGGAATTGTCGAAAAATCTTACGCTACAGCAACATGTAGTCAGCCGTCAACATTCACAGAGACCCCCGTATTGCCGTTTACCGAAGGATTACAGATCTCGGTCGTAATTCCGTAAGGGATTTCTCCGAAAGGGCCTGATCGACCATCCACGCCCCTGCCGCTCGGCGTTTCCCCGCACCCTGATCGGGAGCGACTTTTCGGCCGGCACAGGGACCGGCCGTTGGACTGCACTGACAGTTAAACCACGCGTGATTGCGAAGCGTGATGAAACGAAGCGACTCCGGCAACGGGGGTCACCGGAGTCGCTTTCAGTTCCCATCCACGAGGAGTGCGATCAGGCCTTGGCGAGTGCCACGGTGACCGTCTTGGTTTCCGTATAGTGATCCAGCGCGGCTTCGCCGTTCTCACGCCCCTGGCCGGAGTTCTTGAATCCACCAAACGGAGTTGTCGTATCGACAATATGGTAGCAGTTGACCCAGACGGTTCCGGCCTTCACATGCTTGGCGTACCAGTGAGCCTTATCGATATTCTTCGTCCAGATCGCGGCCGCCAGCCCGTATTGAGTATTGTTTGCCCGCTCCAGCATTTCATCGGCATCCTTGAAGGAAAGGACGCTGACGACCGGGCCGAAGATCTCGTCCGTGGCAATCGCCATTTCGTCTTTGACATTGTCGAAAATCGTCGGCTCAACAAAGAAGCCCTTTCCGTCGTTGCCACGTTTCCCACCGGTGACGAGTTTGGCCCCCTGCTTCTGCCCCAGTTCCACATAGCCCAGGATCTTGTCGAGTTGCTCCTGCGAGACTTGAGGTCCTTGCTCGGTCTTCTCGTCCAACTGGTTCCCGATTCGGCGCTTCTTCGCCTTTTCAGCCAGCTTGGCGACGAACTCTTCGCGAATCGATTCTTCCACAAACAGGCGGCTGCCGGCAGTACAACATTGTCCTCCGTGGAAATAAATCGCGTGGAAGGAACCCGCCACAGCCTGATCGATATCACAGTCGGCGAAAATGACGTTGGGGCTCTTCCCACCCAGTTCAAACGTCGTCCGCTTCAGTGTTTCGGCGGCTCGCCTGGTGATCAGCTTGGCGGTATCGACGTGACCGGTGAAGGCAATCTTGTCGATGCCGGGGTGCGTCACCATCGCGTCGCCGGTGGTTTCTCCCATCCCGTTCAGCAGATTGATGACGCCCGGCGGGAACCCGGCTTCCAGTGCCAGTTCACACACACGCAGGATCGAAAGAGGCGTCTGCTCGGCCGCCTTCATCACAATCGTGTTGCCGCAGGCGAGTGCCGGTCCCCACTTCCAGGCGGCCATCAGCAGAGGAAAGTTCCACGGAATGATCTGGCCAACAACCCCGACTGGCTGACGCAGGGTGTACGAGAGAAAGTTGCCGCGAACGGGAACCGTCTTGCCTTCGATCTTGTCTGCCCAGCCGGCGTAGTAACGAATGGTATTGATCACGCCGTTCAGATCGCCGCGAGAATCGGTGATCGTCTTGCCGCAATTCAAGGCCTCGAGACGAGCCAGTTCCTCTGCGTTCGACTCGATCAGATCGGCCAGCTTGAACATCAGCTTGCCCCGGTCGCAGGCATCGATGCGACTCCAGGGACCCTTGTCGAGAGCTTTCCGAGCGGCCTTCACCGCCAGATCGACGTCATGAGGCGTCGCATGGGCAACCTGGGCAATCACCTCGCCTGTCGCAGGATTATACGTGTCGAACGTCCCACCATCAGAGGCATCGCACCATTCATTATTGATGAAAAGCTTTGTCTTTCCCGAAAACTTGGTCGCTGCCGGCGGAGCCGAAAGAGTTGCCGTCATGGTGATGACTTCCTTATTCCTGAATCAGGACTCGAGAGAGGGACAGGACACGTTCCAACATGGTAGCCCCCCAGTCCCGACCACTCAACCAGCCCCCTTCGTTATCCGAAGCCTACCGAAACGGACTGTTTCGGTGTCCCGCAGGCCGATGAGCGAGGAACAAATCAGCCAACTCCGGGGTGACTCTCGCCGATTGCAACTTTTTCAATCGTTTCTGCTTGTAACGCTTACAAACGGCGGGCATGCCAAAACCAAGCCGCCAGTCAGATGAGAGGGCGACCCCATTGAAAACCCCTTCTTTTCAGGGACTTCACGACAATTCGAAAAAAATCTTTCGACAGAATTCGCCTTTGGCACATAGCCTGCTTAAGGGGGAGATGGAGTGAACAATCACCCAAATGATTCACGCAATCATCCTTCGATGATTCGAGATTCATACATCCTGCCGGCCTGAGGGAGACAGGCCAAGCACCCGCCTACAACACACCTCGACTTTCCGCCTACACAGCCCGGTACGTTGCCCGCAACGTACCGGGTTCTCGCCTTTTATAGGCACCCATTTCTCTGATTCTGCCAGCGACGAACACCAGGCTCTGCCACGGCATGAGCCCTTCGGTCGCACTGTTCGAGGGGCTGAAGGAGCTGAGACCAAGGCGCGCGAACCCCCTGTCCGACACAGCTCTC
>NZ_DASWWZ010000038.1:0-7451 GCF_036405755.1 Schlesneria sp. | reverse complement strand
GGACAGAAATGCCAGGGACACAGCATCTATTGTTGCGCGAATTACGGCACCGCTTCGAGAATGCCGAATCAGGTAGACGGCAATTTGGGGATTCGAGAAGCACCAGGCCCAGACGTTTTTGCCATTGATGCGCCAGCCGGTTTCATCGGCGTGAATCAAGTTTTGCTGCCGCAACAGATCGAGCAGATCGATCACAACGGGAGCCAACAGCTTGCCGCCCCAACCGAGATGTCCCAGTGCTCCTGCCCGACTCAACGGAATTCCCCACCACTGCGACAACAGATCGCAGCTTTTGCCCAGCGAGATCCCCAGATGAGCCCGGCAATACCGATTCAGCAGCGGTGCGCGAGGTCCGAGATGACTGCCCGGCAGTTCCAGTTCAGCACGACCCTGGCTGGTTTTTCCACAGTATTGACACTGATACTCAAGTCGCCGGTAGCGATGGTATACAGGCTTCGGCTCAGGAATATCAGTGACAAGATGATCATCAAATCGGCCCGTCGGCTTGATTCGGCGACTGCCGCAGCAGGGGCACGAGTCGAGCACCACCTCGCGACAATCGACTTGATCGGGAGGAATCTCATCGAGATTCGGCGGATCACGAAACACACCGGGATGCTGCCGAAATGGCTTCTTGCGACGATCCTGCTTCTTGCTTCCCGCGGGCGGCTTGCGATTGGGCTGTGGTTTGTAACCCTGACGGCGGACCCGTTCCAGTTCTGCTTCCAACTCCGAGATCCGAGCATCACGCTCCGCAACCTGGGCTTCCAACTCCGCCACGCGATGCAGCAAAGCCGCTACCTGCTCTTTGAGTAACGCAACATCATCCATGATGCTCGAAATTTACCAAACCCTGGCCACTGGAAAAGACCAGAATGACTTAACAGTTACGAGATCAGTGAGTACATCGCCTACTACAACCTCAACCGAAAACACTCCGCCCTCGGATACTTAACCCCACATCAGTTGGAACTGCAGGAGTGATTTCTTGTGTGTTGAACTGTCCGTGAAATCGTCAGCACCTCACATTGTCACTTCCTGCATCTCTGAGATGTCCACTCTAGCAGCCACTGTTTCGTTGGGCTGCACGGTAGGCATCGCCGCCCATCCGCTCCACAGCGACTGCATATGTATTCGCTACTCCAATACAGGAATTCCGACGAGCGTAATCGATACCGCCACCAGGATACGCATCGCGGCATTTGGATTCCATATCTCGCTCAAACTGAGTATCGCAAGATGACTTTGTGTTCCCACACGCTTCGTAACATTGATCGTGCTTCTTGCATGCGTCAGAGAAATTAGCATCGCCCCATCGGTCACGCACGAATGGCTCGTGCCAACTGGTTCCGCAATGGCCGGATGGGGCAACGCCACTTTTCACTGCTGTATGAAATCTTGAAGCAGTTTGAGAGAACTTCGGCAATCTCATAGCAGTGAGTCCTGTCAGTAAAGGGAGGAGGAACGCCTTATCTCCTCAAAAAAAGATGCCACACGTTAGGCTGATGAAACTACTAACACCATGGGCTGTGGGCCGTGCAATGGCACACCTCTCCAAGCGGGGTGTTGACGCAGACTTCGGCACAGCACCCTTGCATACGAATTCCCTCTTGCTGATTTAACTTAGATTTCTCGGGTGCTCGCGAAACTCGATTGGTGACGACAGTCTGTTTCGGCAATTTCATGTGAATTCCCTTGAATGATTGTCTTGATATTCGTCAACAGTAAGTCGAATCGGCATTGCCATCAGTCTTTAAAAGCAATCTTTGCATCGATCGTAAGAGCTCCCGAGACAGGATATACATCCGACGGAGCCAGTGAGATAACACACAGCCGCACACTCTGCTATCTTTCGGGCACATCTCCATCGATCGCAGCCAGAGGGATTAACCCCGATTTCTGGCGATGACATTCGGTCAGATGCGGCAATGGTCGCCATGCCGCTTCTTTGTCTAGATCGTGTAAATTTGGGCAGTTTCATTTTAATGTCTCCAGTACTAAGGTATCGTCAGAAGCAGCCGCACTCCGGTGCAGCTAAGCCAGCACACAGAACAGTACCTGGTATGTTTCCTGCAATAATCACACCCCTACACTGGCGTGCCTTAGGACTCAATTAGCCGGCATTATATCCTTGAGGCGCAAGTGTGTTAACGTATCCCTGCTGACAATTGTGGGAGGCGACTTTGGTGCAGGCAGTTTCGGAAGTTTCTGTTCGTAGTCCTTTCAAGTAAGAGTGAGAGCCCGTGGCAGTGAGGCCATCTCACTACACTAGTTCGAGCATTTTGGGTCCGGTCGTCGAACACAACCGGTTCCGGGGCAGCATTGCACGCATACGCAATTGGCACATCGCTCACTGCACCCTCCTTTTGGAGAGTACTGGGAAGGCGAAGTGAGAATGTAATGAGGCAACTTCCTGTAAGTCGAGGTTTGTAACGATCGCATGGTTTGCTTGGGAATCTTCATTGTGCATTCTCTTAAGAATAATGGCTACCGGAGTGTAAATACTCGCTCAGATCCATCGCCGAGCAAGTAGGGGACCGTGTCGCTTACATCAACAGTATACCGAACTGCGCGCCGAGCTCTCATTAGGGAATTTGGGTCATAGAAGATGATCGTAACGTCCCAGCAGTCGTAGCCAGGACGACAAAGAGGACTTGGTGTGACATCAATTGTGTCGAGTTCCATCTTCTTGAACTTGTCGATGTTGTCGCTTAAGACCTTACCCAAGAGAAGAGCATCAGTGGCAGCATAGTTCGTTGCCCTGTGCTGTGATTCGAGGCCGAGATTGCGAGTCAGCTCATGGAGGCGGTCTAGTACCGTTTCCACGAATTCAACTGCCTCATCTTCATTAATCGACTCTTTCAGCGTCGTGGACAAGAAGTTGACGTTCCAGTTTGCGAGTCCCCGTTGATCAGGGGCGACGAGAGGGACTTGCTCGCCGGTGTAAAGACGAGTTTCTCCAATGATGATACCGGGTAATGCCACGCGAGTCGCGGGCTCGACTTTAGAACGCTGCTCCTGTTTATCGTATGTCGTTTCTTCACTATTCTGTCCAGGGAACTCTTGGTCCTTCAGGAATGAGAGAAAAGTGTCGTGTGCTTCAAATGCAAAGGCACCCTGAGGGAGTATGGCATAAACTGGGGTGCCATCGATCGTCAAGATCCACGTCAATGCTGTCACATCGGTGCGATCCATGAACCGGCGACCGTTAAGTAGTTGGTATTCTGCGGCAACCTCCGGCCTCCGAACGAGATATTCATACAGGTTCTTGCTGTTATCTGGATCTGGATCCTGCTCAGTACGAAATGCAATCTTCATTGCATTTCGAAAGTAGTCACGCCTCTGCCGACTTCCATAGTCGAATCCAAGCTTCCCAACTGCATATACTTTCTGCAAAACCGGGGCATCTCCACTGGCGCAGCCACATCCAGCTGGCAACACTAGATTGCTGCTGAAATGGGATCCACTGGCCGAGTATCCCGAATTCACAGCACTAGGCGGAGCGACGGAAGCGGCGTGAATTTCGTTTCGCGCTTCTGGAATTCGAGAAGCCGACGAAACAATCGGCTCATGCGATCGAGGGGTGACCTGTTTTGAAGCAGGGTGATCGAGTTGTCCATCATCTGTCATTTCAGTGGTTCCTAGGTCAATTAGTGTTAAGAGTGCTGAGCTTACATCAAGCCGCCCTGCCAAGAGTCTTCGGCAATCCTTTATTGGTTCCTGCTCACAATTGATGGTCGATTTGATCAACGCGCGCCGCACACTTTCCGCAGAAACTATACCTGACCGTTTTAGTTGAACACCCAGTAGCAATGCCGCCACTCCAGTTACGATGGGAGTCGCATAACTGGTACCGGTCCTGATTTCAGTTCGGTGGTCTACACTCGCGCCTCGAATGTCTTCGCCTATCGCAAGGAGGCCTTGTGCCTGGTAAGATTTTCCCCAATTGCTGAATCCTAAGGGACTTCCATTTCGACTCATCGCTCCGACTGCGAGAACCGTAGGCAGTGCGCCGGGGATGTGCAGGCAGTCGCACCCTTGGTTTCCTGCTGCTGACACAATGAGATGCATGCCGTCGCTTAGATTGTTGACAACATCGCCCAGCAGCGGATGGGCTACTCCCGATTCAGATAACTGCCCTCCACTTATGTTGATCAGCAAGGCCGCCGCACCGCGGTCTTTAGCGTATTGAGCAGCTACGGTAATTGCCCTAGCGAGATCAATCTGTGAACAGGGGACGACTTCGCCGTTTGCGGCGTCGCGAAATACAGGGATGACTACTCCATGGCAGTGAGGCGCGATTCCCTTCACTTCACTGTGGTGCTGTCCAAAAATCACACTGGCGACATGAGTGCCATGCTGGGTGGCGGCACCTCTGTTTGAACTAGCTGCGGCGGTCGGATGAACCACGATATCGGCACCTTGGAAGCAAGGGTGCGACAGGTCAACTGGTCCATCCAAAATAGCGATGCATATTCGCGGGTCACCGAGCGTCTCGTTCCAGAGTTCGTGCAGGCCAGGGATGTCTGCGATATCGGTGCCACTTCGCGATGACACAACTTTCGAACCCTCTTTGGCCGCGGCTGGTAATACGAGGCTGGCAGCTGGCGATAGATGATCGTCATGCTGATCGATAGCCACGCAAGGACAAGCAACCGATTCTGCAGCCGTGTTTGAATTACCTGCGATGATTCTCGCAGCTTCAATTGCGGTGTCGATATCATCAACAGAGTTGAACGGACCAACGCTGAATCGCACCGCACCCTGTTGTTCGAGCGTCCCGAGGGAGCGATGCATCAGGGCTGCACATTGGAAGCCGCCACGAACTTGAATCCGAAATTCCTTTTCCATTCGCCTGGCGACCGACGGGGCAACTTGCTCGGCAAACTTTGCGCTGACGACACCGATGCGGTCGGCTGACGACCGAGGGCCAAAAAAAGTTACGCCGGGGATGTCAGACAGCCCTGCTAACAACCGATCCATCAAGTCGATTGAATGTTGCCGAAGATCGGCGAGTCCGCGTTGTTCGACATATTCGATCCCGGCACCGAGACCAATTATGCCCGGTGTGTTATGGCTGCCGGACTCATATTTTTCGGGGAGTGCATCGGGTTGGTCTTCGCTTGAGCCGGCGCTGCCAGTTCCTCCTTGCCGCACTGATTGGACAAACTCTTCCAGCCCAGAGCGAATGTAAAGGATACCGGTTCCCAGCGGTCCCAAGAGTCCTTTATGGCCTGGAGCAGCGAGCAGGTCTGCTCCAATCTCGGAGACCGACAGATGCAGGTGTCCTAATGTCTGAGCTGCATCGACCAGAAAAAGGATTCCGTACTCACGAGCAATCGCCCCAACTTCCATCACGGGCTGAATCGCGCCAGTCACGTTGGAGGCATGCGTCAAGACAATCAGTCTCGTGCTGGGGCGAATTGCAATTCGAATGTCTTCGGGGCGGACGACACCGAATTCATCGCAGGCAACGCGCGTGACTTCGACTTGACCGAGCCTTTCAAGCTTCCGCAGTGGCCTGAGAACTGAATTATGTTCGACAATGGATGTGACTACATGATCGCCCGGCTTGAGGATTCCATAAATTGCCTGATTGAGAGAATCCGTGCCATTGAGCGTAAAGATAATACGGTCTGGGCTTTCGGCGCCAATCAGCCGAGCAACGGCCGATCTTGTTTGTGCTACTGCCTGTCCAACCTCCTCAGCCTCCGCATATCCGCCTCGACCAACCGATGCTCCAAGACGTCTGTGGTAGTCGTCGACGACATCGTACACTGAAGATGGCTTGGGCCAGCTCGTGGCAGCATTGTCGAGGTAAACACGCGAGCGTTGCAGCATTCAGCAGACCCTCAGCGGGGGTGTATTTTTCGTATGCATGCAAAATTACATGACCGTGGTCATTTGTCAATATGGTGAGTTAAAAAATGCTCCAACCATAAGAAATATTCGTTGTTCAGCTGTCGAGCCCAAATACTTCGACTGTTATATAGCCCTTCACTTGTTGCAAGTTTCTCTCCTCAGGGAGCTGAATTTTGCCTAACTTCCCCAGTTAGGAGCACAATCGAGAATACGCGAAAATTTTGGAGCCCCGATTTTGACGTAACTCGTTTATTGTCTGCGGCTGCATAGCATTTTGAGGGCCAGTCAGTTTTCGTGTGGGGTTGGGGGTGCATGCCAGCTTTTGTTGTGCATCCCTGTTGTGCGTCAGATTGCCTGATAACGTCAATTCCAAGATTTGGCGATTTTTTGGTAATCTGCGACGTGTATGGAGAATTGGGGTGTGATCAAACTCGATTGGGAGACGGTGCCATGGATGGCAAAGTCAGTGCTTTAGAAACCGAATTATCCTCTGTGATGCGGCGTGCTGCGGAACTCAAGGTGCAGTTGGACCAGGAGACAGGCCGTCTTCCCGAGACGGAGATTCCTCATTACTCGGTGATCGAGAATGCGGCGCATTGAAGTCGGACAAATGCTCAGCCGAATGGTCCAGCAGGAGATGCTGAACGAGCTGGTGGCATCGCAACCGCTCGTCGCAAAGTACCCTGCCTGCGGGACGTGGTGTTCGTTGAAACCTCGGCAGGAGATAACGGGGGAGATAACGGGGACACAGCATATCTGATTGACAGCGCAGTCACAAGTTCGGTATTTTGAACTCGCGAATTAGCATTTCGCGATGTGAGTTTCGAGAATGGAGGATGAGGGGATGGCTCGGTTAGCGCGTGCAGAAGTCTTTTCGCCGGATGAGGTGGCGATTGTGCATGTGATGAACCGGGTTGTCCGGCGGTGCTTTCTATTGGGAACTGATTCCCTGACCGGCAAGAACTATGACCACCGGAAGGGGTGGATTGAAGATCTACTGAAACGCTATGCCGCCTGCTTCGGGATCGATCTACTGGGCTTTGCGATTCTTTCGAACCATTTTCATCTGATATTGCGGTCTCGCCCGGATGTGGTGGCGACCTGGGATAAAGCGGAGGTCGCTCGACGATGGTTACTCCTGTGTCCGATCCGGAAGGATGATCACGGAAATCCCCTGGAGCCGAATCAGGCCGAGTTGGATTTCATCCAGAACGATCCTCGTATGCTGGAAATTATCCGCTTGCGGTTGTCCGATATCGGCTGGTGGATGCGGTTGCTGTGTCAAACCGTGGCGATGCGTGCCAACCACGAGGACAACGAGATTGGCCGCTTCTGGCAAAGCCGATTTCGGGCGGTACGTCTTCTTGACGAAGCGGCCCTCGTCGCTTGTGCTGCTTATGTTGACCTGAACCCGATTCGCGCGGCGATGGCCGACCGACTGGAGACCAGCGACTACACTTCGGTCCAGCGGCGGATTCAGGCTCAGAAGAACCACTCAGAACTCCGCAACACCGTTAGTCCCAGCGATCGTTCACCGACAGAGAGCAAACCATCCCGCCGTTCGGTCAAAAAGACGCACGACGCGAGAA
>NZ_DASWWZ010000037.1:0-1695 GCF_036405755.1 Schlesneria sp. | reverse complement strand
TTACCGAGGGCGTGACGGGTGGCACGATAGAGCACGGTGCGTAGAGATCCGCGACCCCCCGTCTTATCCGACTCGAACGACGCGCTGGCTATTGAATTCTGGTGAACTGCGTCCAAGGGGATGAGAGCACTACGCCGAGTGTTCGGGATCGACTAACTTCAAATATGCGGTTTCCAGACAAGTATCGATGGATTCTGCGATGAGAACGGCTTCTTCGTGGGTTGAACACTGGACTTCAAAACCGTCCGGCATCCCCGGGGATGGGAAGATTTCCACACTGCGGCCGTCACGTGATGGCCTGGCAAAGGGACGATCAGATAAGAGGCAGCCGACGCGATCGACCTCGGCCCCTTCGATCAGAATCCCGATGGAATAGGTATCCTTGTTCGTACACGGAACGGCAGAGAGCTGTTCTGTTTCGATGGCTCGCAAAAACTGATCAGCGTTCGCAGGCACAATAGAATCCCTCCTCAGTCCAACGGAACATCGATCCCGCGAGCCCGACGCGGACGAGAAATCTTCCATCAATTGTTCGTTCAGAGACCAACGTGTTCGTCAATTGACTGAGGGGACCGGAATTCGGCTTCGTTCGCGGAGGGGAACCAGAAATTCCAGGTGTCCGTCCCCTTGATCAGCCTCGACCGGAATGAGGTCATCGTCAGAGAAGCAGGCGTCATCCACAAGCTCCAGCAGCCTCTGGATCGCGGCTCCAGGCAACCATCCCCCCGCTGTAATCTGTGGTGCGTTATTGAACCAGGCCGTCCAGTGGCTGAGCTTACGCTCGACAGTAATCTTGACGAACATCTTCATGATCATTTTCCGGAATGGGGCAGTGCCAAGTATCAGCGAGATTTGCAGTTGTCATGCCAACCCCTACTAACCTCGCAAAATCGATCTCGATAAGGCAAATTCATTTAAGGAATTTGCCTTATCGAGATCTTTCAGCCAGCTGCGGAAAAAAGAGGAGTCGTTTGTTCATTATGATTGACTGTTTGTAACGGCAAGTCGCAAGCCAACAAGTGCTCGCCTTTCACAGATCGCTCCAGGGCGTCTGAATCCTCATTGCGAAAGCCCGAGCGGCAGACGGGCTCTGCTTTCTGCCATGAGCTATACCTTCCCGACGAAGACCAGATCACCCGATCGGGCAGAACTCTCAGCGGAAACCGTCGTCGATCATGAAGCGAACATCTCCGTGATTGCCTGACATCGCCCAGAAGATGAAGATGAGGATTGTCGCGAACAGGACTGCAAAGCCAATCTTTACCCAACTGTAAGGCCGATGGCCTGAGACTTCTCCCGTCGCTGCATTCATCATGACCTGATAGGTCTTTCCACGATAACGATAGGCGAGCAACCAGACGGGCAGCAGAATATGTTTGAAGGTAACCGCCGAGTAGTTCGTTTGCTGTGAGTGGACTTGCTGGGTGTCTCCCCCAATCCGCTGGCGGACTTCCATCGATAATGAGGACTCGATTCTCTGCCGTGCAAATTGAAAACCGTCGTCCAGTTCAACGTCATACGTACGTGAGTAGAATCCTGCGAGAACTTCCGGGGTGAAGGGAATCATTCGGTCCAGTGGCCAAGGCTCAAGCGCTTCCACCAGATCAAGATGTTGTTGGCCGACAGCAATGATGGGGACATCGTCGAAAAACCGTTGAAAGTCTCCGCTCCGATACGTCCACCGGATTCGTTGTT
>NZ_DASWWZ010000036.1:0-8405 GCF_036405755.1 Schlesneria sp. | reverse complement strand
GACATCGAAAGTATAGCGTGTCTTCTCCCCTTTTGGGCCTGTTACCGATTGGACGGGATTTTGATTATAGGGACGAACCGCCTCAGTTTCGAGCAGTCCCCGGTCCCAATCAAGTCGTGAATCGCCTCATCCGGCGGGCGTTCTCCGCGGCAAGATCTTTCATGCGATTCGTTTTGCCACCTCGCAAGGTGCCGACGAGAGCGACGGACAGAACTGTAAGGAAAGCACCACTGCTGCCGGACTGTGCAAAATCCTGACAATCCACTTATGATTTCATCAGCGCAGGCTGATCAGAGAGTCGCTCGCTCGATCGCAGCTTGTCAGACTAGCCCTCCCCACGATTTTCGGCACGGCTTCCGAGGCGACGGGCTTTAAAACACCCCCTCAGAAGCAGCAAAAACAGGAAAACCCGGATGACCAGACAGATCAGCGGCGTACTCCCCATCGCACACACCCCGTTCCTCGAAGACAACTCGATCGATTTTGAGAGTCTCCGTCGACAGGTTGACTGGGGATTTGAAGTCGGTGCTGAAGGCTTTTGTACAGGCATGGTCTCTGAACTGTTACGACTCACCTATGACGAACGTGTGTCTCTCACGAACGCCTTGGGAGAAATGGTCGGCGACCGGGGCGTCTTCATCGCCGGAGTCGGCGCCGAATCGACCAAGCAGGCGATCCAGTACGCGCAGCATGCCGAAAAAGCGGGGGCCGCAGCGGTCATGGCGATTCCACCCCTTGCCACCAGAACCCCGCCGGGGGCCGTTCGCGATTACTTCACCGAACTGGCCGAGAACGTCAATCTGCCCGTGATCGTTCAAGACGCTTCAGGGTACGTTGGTCAGCCGATTCCCCTGGAGGTGAGTGTCGGATTGTTGCGCCGGTTCGGCAAGGACAAGATTTTCTTCAAACCGGAAGCCACTCCCATCGGCCCCAATCTTTCGGCACTTCGTGACGCGACCGACGGTGAAGCACGCATCTTCGATGGCTCGGGAGGAATCTGTCTGGTCGATTGCGCCCGCCGTGGCGTCGCAGGAACGATGCCGGGAATGGAGTTTCTTCCGGCGGTCGTGGCGTTATGGAAGGCGCTGCAGCGGAAGGACGAAGCCGCGATTTACCAACTTTCGTTCCCCATCTGTGCACTCGTCAGCCTGCAACTTCAAGCGGGTCTGGATGGCTTCCTGGCGATTGAGAAGTACGTGCTTCATCGTAACGGGCTCTTCAAGACAGACGTCCGCAGACAGCCTTACGCGTGGAGCCTCGATCCCGAAACACGGAGTGAACTGGATCGACTCCTGGTAAAACTGGATGAAGCGGTGGAATCCGTCAAAACCGGCACATCTTCCTGATCTTCCAAAAGACGTTACCCCTTCGCGGAATCCGCCGAGCGATCTGGTTGTGCCGTCCCCTGAGGTGACCCGCAACCAGAGCCAGTTCACCGCGTTCTCACTTCTGAAGAACGACCTGTCAGCCCGCTCTATTCACTTGCCGAACCGAAGTTTTCACTCCGACCGAAACGTCGAAGAATTTTCATCGAACGGATCGAACGAAAGAGGTTGCATCACCAGGCCGATAGCATAGTAGGCGATCGCCCCCGCCAGGGCAGACAATCCAAATGTGTGCAATGAGGACATCTTGATGGCGTGCGTCCCGTAGCCAGTCAGTCCGAAAAATGTCGTTGCCGCACTCAACCGCCGCAGAACGGCGCTGACCTCTTTCAGTGCGGAACCCGGAGACGTCGACCGCTCACCTGGCGTTTCGGATGTCATCCGTGACGAAGAGGAATCAAGACCATCGCTTGTATCCGTATTCCAGTCCTGATCGAGAAACCTGCTGGTGCCATCCAGCCCCAGGATGGACACGAATGTCACGCACGCCAGCAGTGTGACGCCAACCACCGCACAAATCATGAAGAACACGTTCATTGTTCGTCGCTCTCTAGATCCTCTTGCGCCCGTGTGACCGTGGTTTTCTGCCCCCGATGAATCCTCGCTGCGCGAGGCTGTTACTCACAGGAACGAATTGCGAGAGGATACACGTTGTCAGGCAGCGAAAGCTCCCACTTGCGAGCATGTTCACATGCCCCCCCCTTCAAACCCGAGTTTGTTTCCTGCTCTGCAGAACGTCGTAGAGCCGTGAGCGGATCACGAAGCAGTCGCCTGACGGAAGCAGGAATTCAAACAATTTCGCTCGGCAAACGTCCCCGGTCTCTCACGATCCTGCAGTCCTGCTGAAACTCTGTCGCGCACCCACCCAATGAAAAAACCTCGCACCGAACTTTTTCCAAAGTCAGTGCGAGGCGAATTTTCAGCACAATCATTCGTGCGGATGCTCAGATAAGGCAGTCCTATTCAGCGCGCAGCGGTCGCAGCATCAAGGCGCGGGTGGCATCGCTGGCGGAACGATCTTCGTACAGGACTCGATAGACTTCGCTCGTGATCGGCATTTCGATTCCTTCCTGTTCGGCCACATCGAAAACGCTCTTCGCTGTTGCGACTCCCTCTGCGACGGCATCCATACTGACCAGAATCTGGGACAGTGTTTCGCCTTTTCCCAGGCGGACGCCCACTCCACGGTTTCGCCCATACGGGCTGACACAAGTGGTGATCAAGTCTCCCATTCCCGCCAGACCTGCAAACGTCGTCGCTTCCGCCCCGAATCGCTGACCGAACCGGGTCATCTCGACCAATCCGCGAGTCATCAGCGATGACTTGGCATTATCACCAAAACCGAGGCCGTCCGAGATTCCTGCCGCGATGGCAATCACATTCTTCAATGCCGCCGCCAGTTCCACACCGATCAGATCAAGATTCGTATAGACCCGGAATCGCTCGGTGTTGAACATCCGCTGGACCTGTCGAGCCAGTCCCAGATCCCCGCTGGCGGCAACGACCGTCGCAGGCATCCGCCGCGAAATTTCTTCTGCGTGGCTCGGACCACCGACCGCCACCACCGCTCGGCCGCCAAGGACCTCGGTGATGATCTCGCTGGGTCGCATGAACGTTTCGTTTTCGATTCCTTTGATCACGCTGATCATGGGCCGGTTGCGATTCAGATACGGTCGCATCTCCATCAAGCTGGCACGCAGGAACTGAGTCGGGATCGCCGCAACGATGTACTCACAATCTTTCAATGCCAGCTCGATCTCGGACGTCATCCAGACCTGATCAGGCAACTTGACGCCGGGGAGCAACCGCTGATTTTCACGCGTGCTCTGCATCTGTGCGACATGGTCAGGATTGCGCCCCCAGATGCAGACCTGCTGATCTTCGTGTTCGGCCAGCAGGATTGCACAGGCCGTTGCCATTGCGCCATTGCCCAGGACTGTAATCTTCGTTGTCATTGCAGATAACCGTTGATGTAGAATCCGCCGGTGTACGAATTCACTGGTGCCGAGAACAGAGTTTGAGGAGTGCTTGCATTATAGATCAAGTTGTTGACGGTTCCCATGAACTGAACCGTCGGGGTGATGTTGGTGAACATAATTCCGTAGTGCGGGGTGAGGTCGTTCGCCAGCAGGTTGATCGTGTTGCCATCAATCTGCATGCGGGAATTTGCCGCCACTTTGTCAAACAACATCCCGGTTGCACCACCCGCCTTGTCCGTGATGATGTTCGAAGCAATGTAGTCGGTGCTGGTCCCGCTGAGCGAGAACCGAAGCCCCGTTCCACCCGTGCCCCCGAACGTCACCGTGTTGGTGGCGATGTTCAAGCTCGACGTCGCGGCAGCGATCACAGAAACCCCGGTTCCCTGGGCACCAGCGAATGTGATCGTGTTCCCATCGACCTGAGCTGTCATTGACGCCGTGGTCGAGGTCCCCTGAAGCAGGACACCTGTCATCCCGGTCCCCTGGGCGAAGATCGTGTTGTTAGAGACACGGACGCTTTCAGGACCACTCCAGTTGACGTTGATCACGGGGCTGCTTCCCTGGGACGCGGTGATCGTGTTGGAAAGAATCGAAGCGGCCAGCGAGGCCCCTGTCCCGCTCGGCAGTGTCTGATAGAGAATCGCGGTTCCGTTGGCGTCGTTGATCGTGTTACCCGAGATCTGCGAATTGAACGTTCCCGTGGTATCCGCCTGCACACGAATCGTTCCACCCCCGACGGCTCCGTTGCCGGTGAGAAGCGAGTTCTGCACGACCAGTGTCGAATCGTTGAGCGAATCGATTCCGTATCCGGTCGAGCCGGTGATTCGTGCGTTCGAAAGCACCAGTTGACTGGACTTCGTCGAATGAATGCCGACACCATTGTTGGTCAGATCCAGCCAGTTCAGCTTGGCGACTCCGAAAGAGTTGATGATCACACCCTTTTCGGTGTTCTGGATGACGCCGCCGCTTCCCAGGGTGCCGTTCCCCTTGAGAGTCAGGTTCCCCAGGCTTTGGAGCAGGCTGATCCCGAACGGACCCCCGTCCACCGAGACATTCGAGAACGTCGCGTTGATGGTCGATCCCTGAATATCAATTGCCGGTGCGTTGACCGTCTTCAACGTCCCATCGTTGACCTGCAGCTTGGAGACACCACGTGCGTATAAGCCTGTCGCGTTCTGGGTTGTCAGGTTCATGTTACCGAAGGTCACGTCACTGGAGGTGTTGACCAGCGAAACCGCAGGTGAAGCGGATGTCGTCGTCACGTTCAGGTGATCAACGTTGATGATGGCATCCGATCCGTTCACCGTGAATCCTGCTCCATTGGGAGACGTAATCGTCGTGTAACCGAGGAAGTTGTAAGTGTTGTAATCGGTTGTCGTGACCCCATTATTGGTCGAGACAGTTCCGGTCGTTCCCGAGATCGCCACCGCAGGACCGAACGAGTGCGCGACATTCAGCGAGGCGATGGTTGCATCCGTCGCCACGTTGCTCATCTTCAATCCTGCACCGCCAGTGGCCTTGATCGTCGCGTTGTTGATCAACAGCGAACCACCCTGCGTGTTCGAGACGGAAATCCCGTCGCCGTCGGCAGTGATTGTATTTCCCGTTCCGTCGTACGAAATGTCGGCGTTCCCCCCATCAATCACGACACCGTTGCCGGATGCCGAATTGATCTGGATGTTGGCCATCGTGACATCACCGGACGAGTTATTCAGGTTGATTGCGTCGCCATCCACCTGCGTGAATGTCAAATCGCGTAGCGTCACGTCAGCAGCGTTCGTTCCCTGAATGGCGTTGCCGCCAATATGGTTGAAGTTGAAACCAGACACCTGGGTGTTCGAGGCCAGCGTGACAGCAGGACCATTCGTCCCTTCGAACCGTGGCGTGACCGTTGCGTTCCCGAGCTGGGCCGACTGCGACAAGCTCGGCAGTTTCACGAAACCGCCGCCAGCGATGGCCAGTGCTGGCATCGCCTGACTGTTTTCACCCAGCAACTGTTGTCCCTCAGACAGCGTGACAGATTCGTTGATAATCGATCCGCTACGGACGAAGATCACGTCGGCCCCGGTTGCCAGAGCGTTTTTCAGACTGTTATGCGGATTTGTCGTGGTCCCATCGCCCGATGGTTCAAAGTAGGGATCGCCGCCACCAGTGAAGTAGGGGTTCCCGGAGGAGTAGGGCTGTCCTTCCTGATAGACCTGTTCGATGTGGTAGGGGAGACCCGTGGCGGGATTAATCGCCACTTTGTCGTTTTCATACGACTTGTCGTGGCTGATGATCACGTTGTAATTTCGCTCGACGAACCGGAACGGATTCGGCGTATTTCGTTTCCAGCCACTTGCCGGGTTGTTGCTGCCGAACGGAAGTTGCAGCGAGACACCCGCCATCAGGTTATTCCCGTAAAGTGGATCGTTGGTGTAGAGCAACTGCCCGGTCACACCATTGTTATACACCGCTTCGGCGCGCATCCGGAACCCATCGACGTTGCCTCTGGTCCCCCCTTCAAAGTGGTATCCGCCGATGAAACCTCGCAACCAGTGTCGGTCGCGGATCGGGTGACTGTAACCGACTTCGAAATCGACCCCTGTCAGTGCCGATCCCTGATCGACAGCTTGCCCATACAGCAATTGATGGCCGACAATCCGTTCCGCACCGATCGAACTCGAGTAGGTTTGTTCGGACGTGACAGGAATATAGACGTTGGACCGAAGTTCGTACCGATCGATCAACCCTTCGAAGCTCAGACCCACCTGATGAAACAGGCGTTTTGAAGTGTCGTCGGCGTCGTACCAGATACTGGCTCCCCCCCAGGCATTGTAGTCCTCGCTGAGGTAGCGATAACCGAGACCAAAGTTGCCCCCCAGACGCGACCGGTTCGAAACAAAGCCACGGACGTCCGCAAACAGAAAATGCTCGTCCGCCAGGATATAAGGCATGACTTCAAACGGAGTGATCGTGTCATTACGACCGAAGGTTTTGCCCATCAGGTGGCTCATCCGCCCGATGGCCCCGATCCCGTCCTCGACTTCGACTGGTTCGTAAGTCGTCATCGAGAAGAAGGTCTTGAATGTCCGGGGAGGACGCTTCTTTTTTCTCTGTTGCGATTGAAGACGTTCCTGCCGTGCTCTCGCCAGCGCCCGTTCCTTGAAGATGTCCGTCTCTTCGCTGATGGGCTCAGGGAAATCAGGAGAGTCGGACTGGGCACGGATAGTTGTCACCCAGTCTTCGGCACTGGCCGCGCGATGTGCGACGCCGTCACAAGCGAGGGAGAGCAAAGCACCCAGCCAGATTCCTGCTGTGCACTGGTTCCAGAGAGAACCTGACCAGAATCGATTTAACACCGGCATCAGTAAACATCCTTTCCGCACGCAATCGCAGGGGCGACAGGTGTGCGCAAAGACGATCTGGAGGGCGAGGATCGCACGAGTCTCAACACGAGACTGCTTCGCGAAAAGCCGCTCAGATTCGTATTAATTGAAGAAGCTGGGAAACAGACGGAGATAGTCTCAGACAGGATCGGCAGGGGTATAAATTCTGAGCCCGGTTCTGTCGAGACCGACTTGCCCGGACTTGATCCCGTGCAGCGGGGTTTTCGCAAAGGCTTTTATTTCAGTCACTTTTTTCACCGGGCATCCGCAGATTCTGCCGGAGCCACGCCCCGTTTGAAGCCTGACGGAGCGATTCGTCCGCCGCCCGAACTGCGTTGCCGCGAAGGTTTTTGATTCGGTCTGCAAGCAGTCGACGCTGAGTGGCTCGCCCACCCGCATTCTCGGCTCAATAACCGAGGCCTGCGACTCTTCACCGCTTTGAAATCCAAAACGCAAGCCATTTTGAGAAAATGAGTTAACAGCGACACCCTGCGGATCACACGATCAGATCATGTCTCGTTTTCCTGCGGAGCCCTGCCTGCTCGCGGACCCGCGCATGGGGGCGAACGAGGCACCGCCAAGATCATTGCGACGCGCGATTCTCAGTCCGGAACTTAACGCTGGTAGATCGGCAGATACCCGTACTCGACCGTCAGGGCCAGGACGCTGAGGCTGGTTGAATAGACCATTCCGAATGGTCGTTCATTTCCATTCTTCGTAGTCCAGCTACCATCAGGGCTCTGATTTTCGAGCAATTCTCGAAACAGAATCGCTTTGGTTCGGTCCCAGTCCGCTCCACCATATTTGTAGGCGCCGATTGCGTAGTAATAGGCGCCGTAAAAGAACCAGTTATCCTGACTTCGCAGGGGCTGGCGATGGAGAAACTGAACTCCATTGTGCACTTCGGCATCTTCGAGATGATCGCAGACCTGAAGACACAAAATGCCCGCGGCCGTTAACGAGGATGTCGGGCCACTACCGGGCTGATAGCCAAACCCGCGGCCGTTTGCACATTTTTTGACGTACTCAACCGCCAGTTCAATTCGTTCGATGGGCACATCACATCCGATGTCCTTTGCCGCGCGAAGTGCCAGTAGCTGCCATCCTGTCACGCTCAGATCACTGTCTTCACTATTATATTGATAGCGCCACCCGCCCCGTTCGCGGGGAGTTTTGCGGACCTGCTGAGCTTTCAGAATCAGCCGGATTCCATTCTCCAGCGCGGCCCGGACGCGAGGAGACGAATGCTTCTCCGACATTCCCATGACTTCCGAGAGCATCAGCGTACTGATTCCATGATCGTACATGGGGCCGTGCCCCCGCGCGTCAATAATCATCCCATTGGGAACTTGATGCTGAATAACGTATTCAATCCCCCTGGCGATCGCGGCGCCATAGGGTCCTTCCCCCGGGACGTGCCCGGCAGCCAGAAACGACATGATGGCGAGCGACGTACCTGCCGTGGAGGGTCCCCGCTGATCGATTTGCCAGCTACCATCCGCCGCCTGCCGCGACGCAAGAAAGCGGATCGCCTTCACGACCGCCTCATCCACCTCCTGATCTTCTACGGCGATCGCGGAAGAGATACAGACCAGGCAGAGTGCGAGGCCTCCACAAAACGCGTTACGCGGGCAGAATGCAGGGAATCGCATCAAAACTCTCCTTCACAATCA
>NZ_DASWWZ010000035.1:0-8502 GCF_036405755.1 Schlesneria sp. | reverse complement strand
GACAGCATCCGGGTTAATCGACGGACAGTTCTTCGCGGTGTCGGAGTGGCGATGTCACTCCCCTGGCTCGAATCCCTTCCGGTCTGGGGCGATGATTCGGTCACCGGCGAACAACGATCGGAGCATCCGCGACGATTCGCGGCCCTGTTCATGGGAAACGGCATCAATGCAGAGCACTGGTGGGCGAAAGGGGCCGGGGACCAGATGGAACTCAGCCGAAGCCTGGAACCGCTCGCGCCACTGAAATCCAAAATCAATGTCATCAATGGCCTGTTTAACAAAGAAGCGACTGGTGTCGGAATCCATCCGGGCCAGACAGGTAATATCCTCTCTGGTGCCCCACTGCAGAAAGGAGCCGTACTGCGAGGGGGGATCAGCCTGGATCAGGTGCTGGCACTGCGCTTCAACGACGATACGCCGCAGTCCAGCCTGGTCCTGGGATGTGAGCAACCCATTACGGGCTATCATGAAACCAATTTCTCGATGGCTTACAGCTCACACATCTCATGGCACGACGCGAATTCTCCCGTCCCGATGGAGGTCTACCCGTCACTCGCGTTCGACAGTCTGTTCGACAATCAGGGCAGCAAACGGACAAAAAGCATTCTCGATCGCGTCAAAGACCACGCCTCTCACCTCAGCCGGCGCATCAGCCATTCCGATCAGGTGAAACTGACAGAATATCTCAGCAGTGTCCGTGAAGTTGAAAAACAGGTTGAGAAAGTTCGGTCCGTAAAAAACCAGGCGGAAGCCGCAGCGAAGAACGCGGCCCGGCAAATGAACCTGATGAAGCGCCCTGAAAACGGACTGCCCGAAGACATTCGCGATCATATGCGGCTGATGTGCGACATCATCGCACTCGCTTTCCAGACCGATAAAACCCGCGTCGCCACACTTCTGCTTTGTCGAGATCTTTCGGGGCTCTTTTATCCCTTCCTCGACGTTCGCCTCGCCCATCACCCCGCGTCGCATGATGATCTATCCGATGCCTATGAACGAGTCTCACGTTACTACGTTTCGCAGCTCGCGTATCTTGCATCTCGACTCGAAGCCATGCCGGAAGGGAACGGGACCGTCCTCGACCACTCCTGCCTGATGTTCATTTCCAATATGTGGTCCGGGAGCCAGCACGATTCTTCCAAGGTGCCTCTACTGCTCGCAGGGGGACTGGGAGGAACCATCGCGACCGGGCGAGTCCTCGACTACGGCCATCAGGATGATCAGCATCGCAAGCTCTGCAGTTTGTACCTTTCCCTGCTGAACTACGCGGGTGTGGAAGCGTCGCAATTCGGCGATGCTGACGCGCCACTCAAGAATTTTTAGCCCACGACTCCAGTCGCAATTTCAGACCGCCCACATTCACTCTTCCAGCCGAGCGCACCAGGCCCGGGACGCAAAGTCGAACAGCCAACCGCGCGCTCGCAATACCAACCTGAATCACCACACGTTGCCGCCGAGCGAACCACCTTCCATCGCATACCCAATCGCGCCCTCTGCTACTCGCCGTGCGATCACTCGATCGGAATAACGAAAAAAGCCTCCCGAAAACTCGGAAGGCTTTTTTCATTATTCATTCAACCCGGTGACAGGTTGCAATTCAACAATCACTCTTCGCCGTCTTCTTCTTCATCCTTCGGATTCACGGCAACAGCCGAGTTGCCGCAGACCGAGATAGAGAGAGCCTGAATATCGTCGTCGTTGCTCGGAGGAACAGCAACGTCTTCGTAAACAGCGGACTTCAGCAGAACATCGACAGCCTTACGCTCGCGAATCTGAGCTTCGAGGTTCTCGATGACGCCGGTCTTGACCAGACGAGAACGAACCCGTCGAGCGGTTTCGCCACGCTGAATGGCCATCAACTGAATTTCGGTTTCGAGATCGGCAGGAGTGACTTCGATCTTTTCGGTCTCGGCGATCTTGTCGAGGACGAAGTGCTCTTTCAGAGCCTGACGAGTCGACGTCACAGCGTTCTGTCGCAGTTGATTTTCCCGCGCCATAATCTGCTGTGTTGTGAAGCCAGCCTGTTCCATCTCAAGAATTTCGCGCCGCAGGGCGTTCTCAGTCTGCTTGCGGACAAGCATCTCTGGAAGATCCCATGTGGCCGATTCGGTGATTTTTTCGATGACCTGTCGGCGAACCGATTGTCTCTGTTCGTAGACAACCTGACGTTCGAGCATCCCCAGGATTTCGGCGCGAAGAGCGGCCAGATCGGCATAGCCCACTCGTTCGAAGAATGCAGCGTTCAGTTCAGGCAGCTTGACTCGCTGAACTTCGCCAACGGTGATGACGACATCCAGAGTCTCACCACGCATTTCGACTTGTTCGGCTTCCTGAGAAATCGTGACTTGCGTCTTCTTCTCATCACCAGCGACAGCACCTGCCATCAGCTTGTCGAAATCTTTCAGTTCTGCATCACGGAAGCGAATGGTTGGCTTCAGCTGCAATTCGACCGAAGAAATCTTGCGGAACGGCTGACCATCTTTCGTGAACTCGACTGCAGCGACGACAACGTCATTCGCTTCGGCAGCACCTTCATGAGTTTCGTAGACAGCGTACTGGCTGAGATAGCGATTCAGATAGACGTCGACATCGGCATCGCCTACTTCACGAACATGCCGCTGGATGACCAGGCCTTCGTACTTGGGCAACTCGAAATCAGGACGAACTTCGACATCGAATTCGTATTCGAAGTCACCTTCTTCGGGGATGACCAGACTATCAACGTCAAAGCTGGGCTCGTTGATGGGATCGAGCGTGTTCTCTTCAGCAAGCTGCTCGAGACTCTGCATCAAGATCCGCTGACGAACGCTGTTCGCGATATCTTCGCGAAATCGCTTTGCGGCGAGACTGGCAGGGACGCGACCCTTACGAAAACCGGGAACCGCCACGGTCTTGACGACTTCTTCCAGCGCTTCGCCAGAGAAATGGTCGATGTCGGAACGAGGTACAGTGACTCGAACATGCTTGCGGCAAGGGCCGATGTTCTGAATGTCTACCTTCAGGGAGAGCCTGTACTTCAGGTCCTCAGTCGCTTCCGAGACTGGGTCCGCGACGGGGGATTCGGCTTCACTCACAAATGACGTCCTTTATGGAAGAAACGAGAGAGAGCGGGTGATGGGACTCGAACCCACGACAACCACGTTGGCAACGTGGTACTCTACCAACTGAGTTACACCCGCTTATTTCGGCCCGACCATAAAGCCGGGAGGGAATTATCCAACTTCAAGCCGTCTCGTCAAGCGAACAGGTCACTCTCTGCCAAAGATCCTGCGTTCAAGAAGGAAATTCCAAATTGAAGCTGCAGATTGCACCTCTGGAGGATGCGAATCGGTTTCCCTGAGCCGGAACTATAATGATTTCATTTTGGATTGGCTACTGAACCACAAGGAATCTTTCTCAAATGAATGCGCCGAAACTCCTTAAAGGGATCGTCGTCCTCCCGGTGTCTCATCTTACGATTGCCCGTGAGTGGTATTCGCACACTTTGGGGTTCGAAGCCGTATATCTGCACACTGATCCGGTCGAAAATCCCGAAGGGAATTATGCCATCCTTCGCCGGGATTCCGCCGAAGTACATCTGATTCTCGACGAAGGGCCACACGAACATCCCTGGCAGATCGCTGGCACCGGCTACCTCTTCCTGAAAGTCGACGGAATCGACGCGATTTATGAGCAGGCAATTCAATCGAAGACCCGAATCACCTGCGAGATTCGCCGGGAAGACTGGGGTGAGCGTGCCTTCCAGTTGACTGACCCGAGCGGAAATCGCATTCGCGTTTGCGAACATCGATTGTGACAACCCGTGAGAGCGAGATCGACTGGAGAATCGCACCGAAATTGGACGCCACTCAAATTCATCCGCCTTGATGTCCTCAGCGCCGCCGCAATGTTACGATGGGAGTTCGTATTTCGCTCGACCGACATTGCTCACAGGCGTGACGGTTGTCGCGAAACGAGCTCCATGGACCATGTTTCTGGTGTGAACGAATGATAGTGACGATCGATGGTCCAGCGGGTACCGGAAAGAGCACCGTGGCGAGAACGCTCGCGGACCGGTTAGGCTTTGAATTCCTCAATACCGGAGCCATGTACCGGACCGTCGCTTACGCCTGCCTGAAGAAGCAACTCCCTCTCGACGACGAACAAGCCGTCGCTGATGAAACGCTGCGACTGAAGATTACTTTCGCAAACAACCGGGTACTGCTCGGCGATCAGGACGTGACCGACGCGATCCGACAGCAGGAAGTCACCCAATCAGCTTCAATCGTCGCCGCTCACCCCGCCGTACGCAGCCGTCTGGTGGATCTGCAGCGGAAGATCGCCCATGGGATTAATCTCGTCACCGAAGGACGCGATCAGGGGACGATCGTTTTCCCGAACGCCGACTGCAAGTTCTTCCTGACCGCCTCGCCCGAGGAGCGAGCCCGCCGGCGCCTGAGGGAACTCGAAGAAAAGGGTGAGCAAGTCTCACTCGAAGAACTGCTGGAGCAACAGTCCCTCCGCGACTATCGCGACGAGACTCGCGCGTGCTCGCCGCTGCAGCCCGCCCCGAACGCGATCATCATCGACACCACAGATATGACGATTGCCCACGTCACCGGCCGCCTGGAACAAATCGTGGCAGCAGCCTCAGCCAACTCGAGCCGCTAGGAACAGACATTGCTTTAACGGCCTGGCCACGACGCGTGACTACCGGTCAAGGCTTCGTCGCCGTGTCGATGCGACAACTTCCACCCTGACACCGCCCCGTCAGTCGCAGTCGATTGCGTGCAAACAGTGTGTAACCCAGATCGAGTAACTGGGAAATTAACGGTAGTCGCGTGAGCGTCACGGCGGGCCCAAACCCGACGGCCTGATAGAGGCGTCGAAACACTTCGACCCCCTCAATCCACTTTCCATCGGGCAACCGGCCCTGGATCCGCGCCATCAGATCGTCCTGTGTCTTCCCCAGATCTTCCGCTCGAAAATCCGGGGCATCAATGTCTGTAAAGCGAATCTTTCCCCTACGGTCCCAGCGGCGCAGAAGAGCGATCTCCCTCACGCACAGCGGGCAGCCACCGTCATAAAAGACTTCGACTTCAAACGGCGTCGTATTGGTATCTGACACACCACACCTCCCATCGAATCGATAGTGCCGGCGTAACTCTCCAGGTCTGCAGGATTCCGGCTGAAACGGTCTCTGAATCTGCCCAGGAGCCCACCTCACTCCATGAACCGCAGTCCCCTCAGGCAATTAACCGAGGTACGCAAAAGCCTATCCCACCCACTGGCCATTGCCGAGAGAAATCCGGACAGAGTCTGATCAGGCTGCTCGAGAGCCAAATAACATGGACTTGTGGAGGGACTTCGTCGCTGCCTGAATTTTCAGGCAGGAAAAAGCCGCCTCTTACCGCGTCGACCAGACGCGCTCGGCCGCCTGTTCGCCACTTGCAATCGCATCCGGGACCCCCACACCGTGGCACGTGATCCCTGCAAGAGCTAGACCTGTGTGGCGATGCTCCCATTTTTCGATTCGCGTAACCTGCTCCAGATGCCCGACGTGATATTGCGGCATCGCCTGCCGGTAACGAACCACTCTCATAAAATCAGGCTGCCCGTGAACGCCAAGCATCTCTGCCAACTCTTCACGAACGATTTCGATGATTCGCTCATCGGAGTTTTCAAGAATTTCGGGCTGCAGCGCTCCGCCGACAAACGTCCGCAACAGCACATGCCCCGCAGGCGCCCGCTCCGGAAACTTGCGACTTGAGAACGAGACAGCGAGGACTCGCCGACCTTCCCGGTGGGGAATCACCAGACCGAATGCGTGCAGTGGATCGCGGATGTCAGACAGGCGATGCCCGGAGACGACGATTGCGCTGGACGCGTATTCAATTCCCGACAGGGCTTCGCTCAATTCGGCATCCAGCGAGGAAACCAATTGCGAGGTTCGAGAAGCCGACGCGGCGATGACCAGCCCCGAAAATGTTTCCGCAGATCCATCCGCCAGCGTAATACGATACCGCGCGGCATCAGGTACATCCGCATGATCCACGCCCGCCGAACACTCAGTGATGCTCCGGATTTCGCTTTGCAGACGAACATCGCAACGCGAGCGCACCTTCGCTCCTAAGGCGTCGACGAGATCCTCCATCCCCCCTTTGAGTCCTGCGAACAACCCGTACCGGGCCCCACTGGACGTATCCGTGGCAGCGGCGGAGGGACGATCCGAAGCAGGGGACCGCTTCCCGGACCTGGCTCGGGCCTTGGACTTTTGAAACAGCGAGGCACGAATCAGACTGCCGTAGTCACGTTCCATTTCAAGAAAGCGGGGCATCGTCGCCGCGAGACTCAGACGCGTTGGATCGGCGGTGTAAATCCCCCCCACCAGCGGCTGTATCAGTCGTTCGAGTGCCTCGCGCCCAAACCGGCGAAGCACGAAACTGGAAAGACTTTCATCTTCGATCCCTCGCGGTTCGCCACCTTGCTGGCTACCCGCTTGAGTCGACATGCCCCCCTGGCGGCGGGGGAGGAACCATTCTGACAGCAGCCGTACTTTCCCCCAAACCGAGAAGAGCGGGGAGGTGACAACAGGCCAGATGGCTGTGGGACTCAATAACTGAAACCCCTCCGGAATGGGCACAGGCCGCCCGTCGAACAGAACCAGCGCTCCGCGGAATCGCGTGTCGGTGGAAACGAGTCGATCTTCCATCCCCAGTCGACGACACAGGCTGACGGCCGCGGGCTTGTTCGTCAGGAACGAATCCGCTCCGAGATCCACCAGATAGTCACCGATACGTTCAGTCCCAACGAGTCCCCCCAGTCGGGAACCCGCTTCAAACAGCGTGACCGAGATCTCGTCTCGCGATTCGCCCGCAAGTTCACAAAGGCGGTGTGCGGCCGACAGACCAGCCAGCCCGCCCCCGATGACGGCGATTCGCCGCGGTTTATCGTGAGCCTGCATGACGCCCCATCTCGTGCACCATTTCCACCAGAGCCTTCACGCTCTCAGGAGGAACTTCGGGAAAGACACCGTGTCCCAAATTGAAGATGTGACCGGGACGACCACCCGTCGCGTCGAGAACATCTTTTGCCCGGCGACGTAGCGTCGGCAGATCGGCCATCAATGACACCGGATCAAGGTTTCCCTGCACTGCAACATCGTGCCCCACCGTCTTCCATCCGTCCGCCAGATTCACTCTCCAGTCGAGACCGATCACCTGCCCGCCTGCCTCACGCAACAGCGGCAGCAGCGCCGGATTTCCCGTCAGGAAATTGATCACCGGAACACCGGGCTTGATCCCCTGGATCACCTGACGCGTATAAGGCAGCACATAGGTCCGGTAATCGTCCGGCGACAGGCAGCCTGCCCAACTATCAAACAACTGGACCGCCTGGCATCCCGCGTCGATCTGTGCGTTGATGTACCGAACGAGACTGCGTGCCAGGCGCTGCATCAGCGTCCGCCAGGCTCCTTCATCGGTGTACATCAGGGATTTGGTCCGGATGTAATTCTTCGAGCCGCCCCCTTCGATGGCGTACGAAGCCAGGGTAAACGGAGCACCAGCAAACCCCAGCAACGGAATGTCTGCGGGGAGATCCCGACGAATCAGCTTCACCGCATCGAAAACGAACTGCATCGAACCGACATCTTCAAGTTCGCGAAATCGATCAACCTCGCTGGCCGTGACGATGGGGTTATGGATGACAGGGCCTTCCCCTTTGGCATATTCCAGATCAATTCCCATGGGTTCCAGCATGGGCAGCAGATCGGCGAACAGAATTGCCGCATCGACACCCAGCACCCGCTGAGCGGTCAGAGTCACTTCGGCGGCGAGTTCGGGCGACTTGCAAAGCTCGATGAACGTCACTTTGCTGCGAACCGACATATATTCGGGAAGGTACCGACCTGCCTGGCGCATGATCCAGATCGGGGTGGTATCCGTGACCTCACGTCGTGCGGCTTTGAGGAATCGGCTGTTCTGCAAGGCGGGGGTCAGCATGGTGTCTCCGGTCGATGTATGCCCGATCTGTAAGCGTCGACGAGCAAGAACGAGGGCCATCGGCCTGCATTCTCGATTCGGATGAGGGTCAGCGGGATGCGACTTCGTGCGAATCCGTCCGAGTTCGTTCTGGCCCGCCCTGAACTTGCGTCAGCACCTGCCGGTGAACGCTTACTCCGGGATTGTAGCGCGGCCGATTCCCGCTGGGAACCGAGGACGCCGTCGATTAATATCCAAGGATCATGATTCTTTTCATTCGCATCGACGCCACGACCTTACCCGCCCTGATTTTTGGAGCGGCTCTGGTTGTTTTGGCAGCACTACTGGGCCTGTTTGTCTGGCGCGCTCGTCGAACACTGGAACAGGACGGGGACGTTGATGCTCGGACGAAGCTGCATGCCAACCGCCAGATGAGGCGACGCCTGCAGATAAGTATCATGCTGGCCGTCATCGGCATCGTGATCGCCGTGGGAGACCAGATGGATCAGCTCTTTGTGCAGCGTCCGCATTTGTTTTTTGT
>NZ_DASWWZ010000034.1:0-18291 GCF_036405755.1 Schlesneria sp. | reverse complement strand
ATTACATCGTGCAGAACACGACGGAGATTGCGAATATCTTCGGCGCTGTGACCGGTACGCTGACGATGATGCTGGCGAGCATTGCGGCAATCTCTCTGGTCGTGGGCGGCGTGGGGATCATGAATATCATGCTCGTCTCTGTCACCGAACGAACACGCGAGATTGGGATCCGGATGGCCGTTGGTGCGCGGGCGAATGATATCCTCAGGCAGTTTCTTGTCGAAGCGGTTCTGCTGTCGTGTGTCGGGGGCCTGATTGGTTTTCTGCTGGGCGTCGGTGCCTCCGTCGGACTGGTGACCCTGATCAATTCGTTCACCACCGGCACCAAGTGGACGCACGAAGTTTCGATTACGGCCGGCATCGTCGCTTTTTTGTTTGCCGCCGCGGTTGGGGTCTTCTTCGGTTACTACCCGGCACGCAGAGCCAGTCGCCTCGATCCGATTGAAGCCCTGCGCTACGAGTAATGCCTTGACTCGCAGCCGGCCCACGGGAGCCCTCCCGTAAACCCTTGCAGGGGTATAGGTCTCGGCATTTGACCGGCCTCAATCACTATTGTGCATTGTTTAACGAGCGAATTTCGCAGGCAGGAATGGGCTCCGCTGAAGTCGCGAATGGAAACCGAAGTCACGTTTGGGCCGATGCTCGCCCGATGAGAACGAGTCCGGAGAACTCTGTCGGCGGGGGCGGTAGTGGGGGGGCAGAGTTGGAGGGGTGGTGGCTATTGTTGTGGAAACCTCTTGCGGCTGACGCCGCCACGGTAGCCGCGAAGACGCGGCAACCGTGGCTATCCTTGAGTGGAGGGTGAGAGTCGGTCCGCACAGGGCATGGAACGCAGTTACTCGGCTTCCAGTCGGCCCTGAAAGAGTTTCGAAAGGGGGGACTTCAACAGGGCGGATCGGAAATGAGTCCGATAGGTACTCTGCAGGAGCGGTAACTCCGACTCGTCTGCGGCCAGTGTCATCAGCGAGATGCTGCCCATTTCGTCTGTCGATTCCTCGCCGAAGTGCACTCGCGCCGGGGGATCGCTGGGATTACGTGGATTGTCTTTCGAGTTATCGTAGGTGATCCGTGAATGCAACCGGGTCCCTTTGGGGAGTTTGACGAACTCTGCAAACCGGTACTGCTCTTGCCAGGCGAAGTCCCAGTCGGGGATAGAGAGGATTGTTCGCCGGGTGCCGTCGGGAAGTGTCGCCGTGAGCGTCATCGATTTGCCGAGATAGTGCGCGTGCGCTCCGACTCCGAAGGCCTCGACATCCACGGGAAGGACGAAGGTGTCTTCGATCACATACTCTTTTTCACCTGGTGGGATATCGATGCCTTTGAACGCGCCGAATGCGGGCGGTAGCTGGATCGGCATAAAGCGGCGATTCGAAGGCTTCTTGGCAAAGTAGATCCCGACTGTCGAGGTTTCTTCTTCGGCTTTTCCTGACGGATGAAAGTGGGTCGCCAGGATCAGGTCTGACCCGGCCGGAACCCGGTACGCCAACCCATTCGGCAGCAGGTGCGGCTGTGCTCCCAGTGCCCAGCCACCTAGCGCGCCGAATGCCGGTGCGCCCGGAGTCGCTCTCTTTCCCAGCGGACTTCGTTTCGGAGCGGTTTCGGGATCGTCGAAGGCCTGAGGTGGGACGGGGCTACCCCGCAATTTCATCATTGCTCCCATTCCTCCCTTGAACCCCGGTTCATCATCTTCGGCTTCCAGCTCACGGCCGCGTCCGGTGGCGTCGAAGAAGAACAGCGAATGATGGACGACCGAACGTGCGCTGGGACGAAAGGCGATGGCGGCGATGAAGTGTTCTTCGGTCAGGTCGAGCGGAATCGTGAAATTCCGGTAGATATCGGGACCATCCGCAGGAACCCGGTAGGGCTGCTTCATCGATACGACAAGGTCCGGTTCGCCCAAGGTCCATCCACTGGCGAACTCAGGGAGTGCGGGCAAGTCAGCTGCGTTTCCTTCGGGCATCCCCTGATCGACCCAGTTGGTAATGAGCTCGATTTGGTCCTTGGACAGTCGTCGTTCGTAGAGGAAGGGATAGTCTGCTGGTTCCGCTTTCCAGGGGGGCATCAGCCGTTGTTTGACGACGTCGGCAATCAGGTCCCCTCGTTCCTGAACATCGGCGTACGTCAGCAGAGGAAAGGGAGCTGCCTCGCCAGGCCGATGGCAGGTCGCACAGTTTTCAAAAATGATCGGAGCGATCTCTTTGGTAAAAGTCACATCCGCGAATGTGCTCGGCGTATGAGACCACCAAGTCAGGATGACTGCGACAAAGACAAGCTGGCAGCGAAAGGACAACATACCTAATCCCTAGCGAGTGAGTAGTCGGGCGTCTGTTTTCGGCTTGGGAATATAACAACCGATCGCTTTCGTCGTCTCCTGTGGAACGGGGACTCCCTGAAGAATCGCATCCAGTGCATTTCTGAGGTCATGCTGGGTGGCTTTATAGCGGCGTTTACCCAGCGCGGCGTAAAGATTATCGATACGTCCTCGATAAAGGCATTTCCCTTCAGCAGAGACCACGGCGACTTCCGGCGCGATGGTGACTTCTGTCTCGCGAACCAATTCGTAGGATAAGTCTCGCAATACGGGAATTTCATATCCATAGTCGGTCGCGTGTTTCTTAGCGTCCTCAACGGAAAGGTCAGGACTGACATAAACAATAAACGACGCGATCTCCTGTTCAGCATATTGGGCTGCGATCCGCTTGATCTCGGGTGCATAAGCGTTCGAGATGGGGCAGTCAGGCAGCAGAAAGAACAGGATCGTTGCCTTGGCCTTGGCATTCCTTAGAGGAGTATGAGTCTGTCCTTCGAGGTCGACCAGTTCCACGGTATTTTCGGGAGGAGCCGCCTGGAGAGCCGAGCTGTACAGCGTGACGCAGAGCATGAGAGTGAGCATCGCCCTGCCCATTCGGGGGGGACGGTGGGAGTCTTTTTGATCGAATTGGCTGGACATTGGCGGTCTCCGTAAACGTGGACGGGTCGTCATTTCTCGCCCGTGACCGGTCAGATCGCAAGTCATCGTGCTCCCGTCAGGCTTCAGCGGCACGTGCGAGAAACCGGTATCCGGTTCCGCGCACTGAGACGATATACCGGGGCTGTGCGGGATCGGGTTCAAGAATCTTGCGAAGTCGCAGGACGAAGTTGTCAATAGTCCGTGTCGTCACATCGGCGGACTGATCCCAGACCTCTTCGAGGATACGGTGCCGCGAAAGCACTTCCCCTTCGTGCTCAATGAAGTAGCGCAATAGTTGCATTTCCAGTGTGGTGAGTGCGTGCTTCTTGTCACCGACGGACACTTCAAACGACTGGAAGTCGATGCGGACATCGCCGAAGGTGTAAACGCCCGAGATGACCCCTTCACTGGTGGTCCCATTGGAGGTGACGTCGGTCAGAATGGTCCGGTGTCGCTCCATCAGGTTCTTGACACGGTTCAGCAGTTCGGGCAGTGCGAAGGGCTTTGTGATGTACTGGTCCGTGCCGACATCGAATGCATGCATGCGGTCTTCGACCAGCGTGCGTGCGCTCAGCACGATGATCGGGACCAGCTTATTGGTGGTCCGGATGGCAGAACAGATTTCGTATCCGCTCATCCCCGGCAGCATCAGGTCTAGAATGATCAGGTCGATGGGCGGGACCGCCGTGTGAAAAATCTTCAGGGCCGTCGGGCCATCACCGGCGAGCAGTACTTCGTACCCTTCCTGTTCGAAATTGAATTTCAATCCCAACGCGAGGGCTTCTTCGTCCTCGACAATTAAGATCCTCATCGATTTTGCCCCAATCGCCCGTTGATTTCTGATGAAAATCGTCCTCAAAAATGGTGGACGAGGAATCGATCCTCGTTCATCGCGAGACAATGGCGAATTGTAAGGCATCCGGCCGGGAAAAGAATTCGCTTTCTGGGATTCCGTCGTGACGCCCGGGTTAGGTGCTGCAGTTCCGTACCGCAATTCCGTGCTGCAGGAGAGATCGTTTTCCGCAGACGGCGAAAAAGAGAATTCGTCCGGTGTACGGCGTCGGGTCGAGTTAACGGAGGGGCTTGGCACGTCCTCCGTAACGGAGAGCCTGAGCGGCGAGTTCGATGACATCACTATCCATGCCGCTGGCTTCGAGCTGCCGAACGGCCGCATCGATGTCGTATTCGACCCGTTTCAGTTCGACTTGCCCGTTTTCGATGATGGCATATGCGGCACGGGGATCTCCATCCCGGGGTTGTCCTACGCTTCCCGGATTCAGGACCTGACGGTTTCCGAGCGTCAGGTGAAACGGAATATGGGTGTGTCCGACGCAAATGAAGTCAGCTTCGATATTCGTTAATCGCCGTTCCCAGCCTTCCGCGTCCGCAGCAAGATACTCATCCATCGGGTCGCGAGGTGTGGCATGAACGAGATGAAACCGCAGGTTGTCGATCGTCACGTTCTGGGTGACGGGGAGTTGGGAAAGATACTTCAAATGCGAAGGACGGAGGATTTCCCAATGCTGCTGTCGGGTGGCACCAGCAAGTCTGCGGAATCCCGTACCGACAGGGGGAGGCACCCGCTGTGCGACGGAGTGATCGTGGTTACCGCGAATCGCATAGGTGGCGTGTTTGCGTACCCAGTCGATGCAGGGGATGGGGTCCACGCCGTATTCGACGAGATCGCCGAGAAACAGACATTCGTCAAAAGTTTCACGAATGGAGCTCAAGGCCAGCCAGTTGGCGTGGATATCGGCTAGAACCAGGATTCTCATAGATCAGGTCGCAGATCTGTTTTTCTCGTTCATGGCGTGGCCCCGTCATGAAAGGGGTGATGGAAGTGAGCTGATTTCCGCTCCGACAGAATCTTGTGATTCTCCCAAGGTTCAGTTTAAAGCATCTTGACGATTGACGCGCGGGATCGATCTAATAGTGAGTCACTTCTTCATCGTACTTTCAAAAAAGAACGATCATGAGTTCATCCATCGATCATCTGACGCTGCGTGAAAAACTGCGTGATGCTGCCCATGGATTGCGTGAACTTGCCGAGCATCTCGAAATGGGATTTGTACCGAAAGTTCATGAACTCAGGAAGTTAAGCCGTCAGCCTGACCCGGGCTCGGATCAGCCCCCGGTTGCTGATGTTACGATTCGAAGCTATGTTTCTTCTGTTCTGGAAAGCGATCGCTTTACTGCAGGATTGAATGAGACGTTGGAAAAATACCTGAACTCAATACAAAAGGATGTGTCGGACGTCATTTTTCGCGGAAACGCCGGTTGAATCGTTCAGAACCGGACTTGATCCGCAATCGATGTACGGTGTTTTGGTTTTCCCCACTTGTCGGCAGGCTGTCACGGGCGAAGAATGCCGGCGGTCTCGGTTTCCATCAAGATTTCTATTCCCGTCGTACGACTTGATGCCCGTCAACCAAGCGCAAGCAACTCACGCACTTCTCGTTTGAGCCGTCTCAATACGGCGAGCAGATTCAATTTATGTATTCCCCTTTACGGCGTGCAACATGTCCAGCAGCCTGAATAAGCCTCAATCGGACTCGGGTCAGGGGACCAGCTCCGTATTGAGTTATTTGTGGCGCGGCAACAAAGGGGCCGGTCCCGAAACGGTGATCACGAATCCCCGCGTCATGTCCCTGACAGGATCGTCAGGCGATATCTCGGCGTCGGGCAATGACGTGGTTCCCCGCCTGTTTCCTACGGGGCATGACGCCGATCACGTCGCCGGCATCACCATCGGTCACTTTACGATTCAAAAGCGAATCGGTGTCGGCGGCATGGGCAGCGTGTTTCTCGCGCTGGACGACCGCTTGAAACGAGACGTCGCTTTGAAAGTGCTGGCGCCCTCTCTTTCACTGGATCAAACGTCCGTTCAGCGATTTCAAAATGAAGCCCAGGCCGCAGCTCGGCTGGATCACGATAACATCGCACGCGTCTTCTACTCGGGTGAAGAGGCCGGGCTGCATTACATCGCGTACGAGTACGTTCCGGGACAAAACCTGCGAGACCTGATTCGATCGAAAAAGTGGCTCGATCCCCCAGAAGCCGTCAACTACACGATTCAGCTCGCCGCCGCCCTGCACCACCTTTCGGGGGCCGGTGTCATCCATCGGGATATCAAGCCGTCGAACGTACTGATCACCCCGTTTGGCCGCGCGAAGCTGGTCGACCTGGGTCTTGCCCGCAAGACCTCGCTGGAAACCTCATTCGAATTGACGATTCCCGGAACAACCCTGGGAACATTCGACTATATCTCACCCGAACAGGCGCGTGATCCGCATAGCGTCGATGTCCGCAGCGATATCTACTCGCTGGGATGTACGCTGTACCACATGCTGACGGGAGAGCCCCCCTACCCTGAGGGGACGGTGCTGCAGAAACTGCTGGACCATCAGGACAAGGAACCCCCCGATCCAGCTCGCAAGAATCGCCGGGTCACGCCCATGCTGTCGCACGTCGTGCGGAAGATGATGGCCAGCGTCCCCGCGCGACGTTATTCGTCCCCTGCGGACCTGTTGCGCGATCTGTTAATTGTTGCTCGCAGCCTGGGGGCAGGAGCCGTCCCGGTTGACGGGCAAGTCTGGTTGACCGCGACCCGGTTCAAACCACCCTTCTGGCAAAGTAACTTCGGCTGGGTGGCCACCACCTGTGCGCTCTGTCTCCTGGTTGTTGCCGTTCAGTATTACCCCAAGCTGACCCAAGGGACGGCCGATCCGGGGCTCGCCGCAACTCGCCGGACAGCGCCCGCTGAGCCGTTCATTGTCGAGCCTCTGTTCCCAGACCGAAACGTTGAGACCGATTCGGGACGGGCCAAAGAGGACTTCGTGGTGAAGGTCCCCGACGATCCGAAGCGATCGTTGCTTGATTCGACCAGTTTCCTTGACCCGAAGAAACAGGCGACATCGACGATCGAACCCGAAGTCGCACGCGTCGAGCCGTTTCCACTGACGATTGGGACGATTCCCCAGGAACCCGCATTGCCCAGTGAGCGGCCCTCGACCCCTGCCGCCGAGCGTCCGACCATGTCCGAACGGACTACGCCGGAAAGGACTCCTCAGGAACGAGCCACGGCCGACCGAACGACGTCCGAAAGAATTGCGGAAACCAAGGCATCAGCAGAGATTGTTGCGCCGATTCGTATTGTGAACGGCAAGTCATACGACAGCCTGGAGGCGGCCTGTACCGAGGCGGCAGAAGCGGGCAGCATCATCGAGCTGAGGTACAACGGTGTCCGCAAGCCCGAACGACCGATTCGCCTGCCGAACAAAAAGCTGATCATTCGTGGTGCCGTCGGCTACCGACCCACGATTACGTTTGCTCCCACGGATCTCTCAGCGGATGGCTCACCTCACATGGTGACCGTGGCGGGGGGCTTGTTGGAGTTCGTAAACGTCGATCTGGCGATGGCAGTTCCCAACCGCGTGGGGATGGATCGCTGGGCGTTGTTCAGCCTGGAACGGCCTGAGCGAGTGCAGCTCAAGGGAGTCACTGTCACCGTCACCAATCCGTTCAGCAAGCCGGCCTGCATTTTTGAGCAGCGAGCACCGGTGGGGCAGAGTATTGATGGCATCGGTCTCCGCTTGGGCGGCATGCCGGTGGTGCCCCCTGAGACATTGATCACCGAAAGCTTTGTTCGGGGCGGTTGCGATCTGATTGTCATGCGCGACCCCGTCCCCGCACGATTTGAATTGAAAGATTCTGTCGTCGGCGTCGATGGAAACCTGCTTCAGTTGAAGCTCGTTTCCGACATGGTCGGGATGGAGCGGGAAAGCATCTCCCTGGAACTGGAACACGTGACCTGCCTCTTGGGACAAAGCCTGCTTTCGGTGGATGGGATGGGGGGGCTGTCTGAAAAGCTGCCGCCACTGTTCATCGATGCTCGCAATAACGTGATTTCGTGTGGACCGGGTCGACCTCTGATCTCCATGCGTGGTTTGTCGGAATTCATGGACTTCCAGCGGTCGTTTTCGTGGAAAGGCGATTTGAACTTCTACAACAGCATTGAGACGTTCCTGGAAATCTCGACCTCGCAGCTGAGTGGCAATTCTCCAGCATTCGACTATGCCCAATGGAAATCGTTCTGGGGATCGAATGAAGGGGTCCGTTCTGAAAATATGCGCGTAGTGAAAACGCCGGACAAGGTCTATTCCAGCCTCACGACAGATGACGTGGTACTGCTGGCCGATTCCAATCCAGCGATCAAAGGGGCCAGTGACGGTGACGCGGCGGGAGCCCCACTGAAAAAGCTGCCCTATCTTGATCGCACACGTGACGAGGACGCTCGGCGCTAGGGATTTGTCCGCAATGCAAGCGCGTTTGCCGCTGATCTTCGTCCGCAACCACGCAGAGCTCTCGCGCGCATCCGAAGCGAGAAGAGACTGTGCCAATGGGGAGGTGCTGCGTGAATGAGAAGTCTTGCATGGCTGTGGACTTCGAGGCCAGGACATCCCCCGTTACGGATTTCTGCGGGACAATGCGTCGGTTGATCGGCCAAAACGTCTGCGGGGGTCGCGTCGGATTCGGTCAGCCGCTAGCATGATGATCTGAATCTGACGAGAAACCGACCTTTCCTATTATTGGAGACCGCGTCGTCATGAGCGACTCCGTTTCACAGGCAGAAATCGAAGCTTCGATCGCCAAGCTCGGCAAGGCATATCAGTCTATCCGCGAGCAGATGTCGAAGGTGATCATCGGGCAGGATGATGTCATCGAACAGTTGCTGATCGCACTGTTCAGCCGTGGCCATTGCCTGCTGGAAGGGGTGCCGGGTCTGGCCAAGACACTGATGATCAGTACCCTGGCCCGCTGTCTCTCGATGAGCTTCGCACGCATTCAGTTTACCCCCGACCTGATGCCGGCCGACATCACCGGGACCGATGTGCTGCAAGAGAACCGTGAAACGGGCAAACGGGAGTTCCGTTTCATCACAGGTCCGCTGTTTCACAACGTCGTGCTGGCTGACGAAATCAATCGTACTCCACCGAAAACGCAAGCGGCGCTGCTTGAGGCGATGCAGGAACGCCAGGTGACCGTCGGTCAGATGCGTCACGTTCTGGCAGATCCGTTTTTCGTGCTGGCCACCCAGAACCCGATCGAGCAGGAAGGGACTTACTCGCTGCCCGAAGCGCAGCAGGACCGCTTCATGTTCAAGGTCTTCGTAAAGTATCCGACGTTCGCGGAAGAACGACAGATCGCCAAACGAACGACTTCGATCCAGGCCGACGACATTCAGCCGGTGCTGGACGCCGAAGAAATTCTGACGCTTCAAAAGCTGGTGCGGCAGGTTCCCGCCAGTGATCATGTGATTGATTACGCACTGGCGCTGGTGCGACAGACGCGCGTCGGTGAGGTGGGTGTACCGCAGTTCGTGGGTGAGCAACTCAGTTGGGGAGCCGGCCCGCGTGCCGTGCAGTTCCTGCTGCTGGGCGGGAAAGCCCGGGCGCTGCTGAATGGCCGGACGTACGTCTCGACAGACGATATTCAGGCCCTGGCGGCTCCGGTGCTGCGTCATCGCATCGTGGTCAATTTCTCGGCCGAGAGCGAGGGGATCACCTCGGACCACGTTGTCGAACAACTGATCAAGTCGACCCCGTCCAAAGAAGGCGAACTGACACGTGACCCAAACCTCGCGAAGATTTTTGCCGCCTGAAGCCATTGCGAGGATTTCCCGCTTGGAAATCCTCGCTCGCAATGTTGTGGAAGGCTTTCTGTCCGGTCTGCACCGCAGCCCCTACTTCGGTCAGTCCGTCGAATTTGCTCAGCACCGCGAGTATGCGCCGGGTGATGACATTCGACGAATCGACTGGAAAGTCTGGTCCAAGACCGACCGGTACTACATCAAGCAGTACGAAGAAGAGACCAACCTGCGGACCATGCTGCTGGTCGACCAGTCAGAGTCGATGCAGTTTGGTTCGGGCAAGCTGACCAAGTACGAATACGCCTGTCAGATTGCCGCTTCGCTGGCTTATCTGCTGCTGCGTCAACAGGACGCTGTCGGGATTACGACGTTCGATTCCGAAATCCGTTCACGTGTCCCCTTCAGCAGCAAGCAGAATCATCTGCACGCGATCCTGGCAACACTGGATCAGAACCAGCCATCAAAGAAGACGGACCTGCAACGTCTGCTGGCTCAGGTTGCCGACGAACAGACGCGACGAGGACTGATCGTCGTCATCTCGGACCTGTTCGTTGATCGGCCCGGACTGTTCAAAGGCCTGAAACTGCTCCGGACTCGCGGTCACGACGTAATGGTGATGCACGTCATGGACGATGAAGAACTCGACTTCCAGTACAGTGGCACCACCAAATTTGAAGGGATGGAAGAGACAGGCGACCTGGTCTGTGACCCGCGGGCTCTGCGCGAAGGGTATCTCAAGGCAGTGACAGAATTCGTCGACGACCTTCATCGGAACTGCGCTCGCCAGATGATCGACTTCCAGACGATTCGCACCAGTGAGCATCTCGACGCAGCCCTGGCTTACTATGTCACTCACCGTGTCGGCATGCGGAAATCGGTTCGTTCCTGAACGTACGGCGGGGGCTCGTGATCTTGCTCAGCCGCCGTCACGGAGGATTCACGCTCACGCGGCTCACCGGTCGTTCGGTCGCCGGGATGCAGGTGGTTGCGGGAAATTTGCCAACAGCCGCCTGAATGGTACCGGCGTCGACCAATTCTCCGTTCAGACATGATTCCCTGTGCGTCCCGGATACTTCGAAATCATGCTCACCACTTTGGCGACTTGGGCCCAGCGGGAATGGCTTGATCCGTTGCAGACACTCGCTGACATAAGGTGGTGGGACCATGTTCCGCTCACGACGGTGGAGTCCCTGCTCACGGAACTGAATCAGACTGCGTCGGCAGCCCCGGCGGTTCGCGCCAACGCGGTGCGAAAAGCCCTCGGACAAGCAATCCTTCTTGCCAGCAAGTTGCTGAAGGAGGGGGAGCCATCGAGTCGTGACCCGTGGTTGGCTCTCGCCGGTTCCCTTGGCACACTGCCCGATGCAGCGATTCCAGGATTGCTTGAAACGCTGTTCGGAAGGCCCCTGAACCGATTAGCGGCTTATGGTTCGCTGCGGCCTGGGGAGTCGAACTTCGATCAGGTCTCGATGATCAACGGTTGCTGGGTCGACGGGAAGGTAAAAGGACGGGTCTGGCAACCGGACGAGTACCTGGAGTTCGCGTGGGATGTCACTGCGCCGGCGATGGAAGTTCGCGTTCTGATATCGTCAGATTTGTACGAACACATCGAACGACTCGATCAATTCGAGGGGGAATGTTACCGGCGAATTCTCGTCCCCGTCTTGATCGCCGAAAGTGTCTCGATCTGTCATATTTATGAAGGGGTTCGCATAGGCTTCCGGGTTTGATCGTCGCAGCATCTTATCCCGCAGGCCCGGCAGCTGATCCACCCCGTTCGTCCCGTCATCTCCGTCAACAGATCACCACGTCACTGTCATCAATCAACTGAATAAGTCGGACCGAGCAATTCCCTTTCTCCAACAGGGCCTACTTCGAATGACGCATGATTCTCACCCTGCTGCTCAATCTCGATCTCGTAATTCTCACGCTCCTGCGTCGCGCCTGATCGTTGCCGCGTTGGCCGGACTATGGCTCGTTTGTCAGGGGCTCTCCGCAGAACTGAGCGGGGCCGAACAGGCCGCCGCCCGACCGGGGATGCTTGATCTTACCGAGGGCATCGTGGTCGCGCCCGAGGGGCTATCTGATCGCGAGAAGAAAGCGGTTTCACTACTGATCGAGGAAGTTCGCAAACGGACGATGGTCCGATGGACTGAACAGCAAAGCCTTCCGGTATCGAGCAACACTCCGGTCATTCTGGTCGGTCCCTTCAAGGTGATTCGCCCCGTGCTGTCGAAGTCGGGCTCCCGTGTGAAGTTGCCCGAGACGGCGGGGCCGAGTGAGGGATATCAGATCGAATCCCTTTCCTCCCCGAAACTCATCGCCGTTGTCGGCAACGATGAACGAGGTGTCCTGTTTGGTGTCGGACGGCTACTGCGGGAACTGCGGATGTCCCGCGGCCGGGTTGAACTCCCTGCGGACTTCCGTGAAACGTCCGCACCGGAAACTTCTTTGCGCGGTCACCAGTTGGGCTATCGTCAGAAGACGAATTCGTACGACGCCTGGGACGTGGACCATTGGGACCAGTACATTCGCGATCTGGCCCTCTTCGGGACCAATGCAATCGAGCTGATTCCACCTCGGTCGGACGATGCTCTCGACAGCCCTCATTTTCCCGTTCCACCGATGGAAATGATGGTCGAAATGTCCCGTCTGGCAGATGGGTACGGGCTGGACGTCTGGGTCTGGTACCCCGCCATGGATAAAGACTACGCCGACGCCGGGACCGTGGAATTTGCCCTGCGTGAATGGGAGGAAGTCTATAAGCGGCTCCCCCGTATTGATGTTGTCTTTGTCCCCGGGGGGGACCCGGGGCACACTCACCCGCTTCCGCTGATGGCCCTGCTGGAGAAGCAGGCGGCTCTGTTGCGGAAGTATCATCCCAAGGCCCAGATGTGGATGTCGCCTCAAAGCTTCAATAAGGACTGGGATGATGAGTTCTACCAGTTCATGAAGTCGGAACCGAAATGGCTGGATGGGATCGTTTTTGGCCCGCAGGTGCGGATGAGTCTTGAAGAGGTACGGCAGGCGATTCCTCAGCGGTATCCGATTCGGGGCTATCCAGACATCACCCATAGCACGAACTGTCAGCACCCTGTACCGGAATGGGACGTCGCCTTTGGAATTACGGAAGGACGCGAGGTGATCAACCCGCGCCCACTGAGTCAGGCCGAGATCTTCAAGTATTACCAGAAATCGACCGTCGGGTTTCTGACCTATTCTGAAGGGTGCAATGACGACGTAAATAAATTTGTCTGGAGCGGACTCGGCTGGAACAGCAAAACGCCCGTCATCGAAATCCTGCGGCAATACAGTCGCTACTTCATATCAGAGCAATTCACCGAGGAGTTTGCTCATGGTCTGCTGGCACTGGAACAGAACTGGGTGGGACCCTTACTCACTAATACAGGAGTGGAAACAACGCTGCATCAGTTTCAGGTTATGGAACAGACGGGGGGAGCACGCCTGCTGCTGAACTGGCGTTTCCAGCAGGCGCTCTACCGGGCCTACTATGATGCCTACCTGCGTGACCGGTTGATCGCAGAAACGGCTCAGCGGGCCGAAGCGGCGGATCTCCTGCGTCGGGCTGACCGCATCGGATCTCTCGTGGCGATCGCCCAGGCGGACGCGGTGCTGGATCAGGCCGATCTGAAGCAGGTTTCTCCGGCACGACGCGATCGAGTCAATGAATTGGGAGAAGCGCTGTACCAAAGCATCCGGATGCAGCTCAACAGCAAACTTCATCAGGGTGAGCATGGCCGGGGAACGTCGCAGGATACGATTGATCGACCATTGAATGATCGATTCTGGCTGAAGGGGCAGCTCACCCAGGTCCGAGCGGAGCAGAAGGAATCGCAGCGACTTCATGCCTTGAATGAAATCCTGAACCGAACGAATCCGGGGCCCGGCAGCTTTTATGACGACCTGGGAGATCCGCGTCGACAACCGCATCTGGTTCCTAATACCGTCCCGTTTGTCGAGAACCCCGACTTCCGTAAGTCCGTCTATACGAGTTTTGATTTTCGCGTCGATCGGCCGCGGGAATGGTGGACGAACGTGCTCTCGATGTATGACGCACCGCTCGTGATGCGATATGAAGGGCTCGACCCGAAGTCTCGTTATGTGGTCCGGGTTGTCTATTCGTCAGAACCGACTCGCAAATTGAAAGTCCGGATGGACGCGAATGGGGAAGTCGTCCATGACTGGATGTTCAAACCGGATGAAATGACACCGCTCGAATTCAACGTTCCCCCTTCCGCGACCAGTAAGGGTGAACTGACACTCCGCTGGACGCGCGAGCCCGGCATGGGTGGGAACGGACGGGGATGCCAGGTCGCCGAAGTCTGGCTGCTGAAGCAACCCTGATCCGCGTGGGCCACCGCCCGTTCGGCACGGTAGGACTCTCGGCACGTCGCTCTGTTAGCGGGGCCCCTTCGGCATGATCAACGCCGTGTGGGGCGATGCAGGGAACTATTCAACGAGCGGCCCGTGGAGGCAGTTGCCGAAGTCGCTATTCGTGCTGCTGACGGACGCGATCGTCGCTCGCTATATAGCGAGAAGTACCGCAACGGAGTACCGTAATCAGGCCTGCAGTCATCGATGTTCTATTCGCCGGGCAGGGACGCTCTATCGCGGAGCTGAAATGTTGCGAAAGCCAACGGTCTTCATTGGGTCTTCCTCGGAAGGGCTGAAAGTCGCTCAGGCGCTTGAGGCCGCCTTCGGTCAGCGAGCGGAAGTCGAAGCATGGAACTCTGGTGCCATTTTTCAGCGTCACCAGGACTTTCTGACCTCATTACTCAACACCGCCAGTCTCTATGAATTTGCGGTTCTCATTTTTACCAAGGACGATATCAGTGTGTCGCGCGGCAAGACGTATGCGGCCGCGCGGGACAATGTGCTGTTCGAGTTCGGGCTCTTCCTGGGCAAGCTGGGACCGCGGAGAGCGTTTACTCTTGTCGAAAGAGATCTCAAGATTCCCACCGATCTGCTGGGAATCACGCTCGATCAGTTCAGTCGCAAAAAAGACGGTCGTCCGACCGCCGAGTTTGCAGGAACAGCGGATAATATCGTCTCGCAGATCGTTACTCGGCATCACAATACGACCGAGTTTTCCCATCTGCCCGCGACGGCACTGGCAATCGGGTATTTTCATAACTTTCTGTCGCGCGTCCTGGATCAGTTAGATGATTTTGAGCCCGTACTCGTCGGCCGTCGCCGGTTCGATTACAGCACCTTTACGCTCCATGTCATTGTCCCGGATCGACTGGACGTTCTGGACCAGGATAAGTTCAAGAAGATTCTGCGCGGGCTGGAACCGGTGACGGTCAAGTGCCGACTTCGCGAGTTTCCCTTTTATATCAAGGGGATTCCTGCCGAGGGGACGACACATCTCGACTTGTTCGACATCCCCACAACGATGCGGGCCTCCCGAGAGACGATTTGTCGAGTCTTTCGTGAAGAATATGTCGGAGTGAATGATCTCCAGGTGCAGGCCGAGCGGCGCGAAGTATCGAACTTCGAGAGAACACTTCAGCTTCTGCTGAATGAGCACCCCCGATGGCAGCGTTACGTGAAGTTCGTCTATCTGTCCGATTTCCTTTGACGAACAAGTCCCAGCAACGCGTGCTGACGGCTCCCACTAGAGCTTCTACTAGAACAGTGCCGTGATGGGATTCCCATCGACAATGCGATGCGGCCGGCCGAGCGGGTCGTGAAGTTCTGCGTCGGGATTGATTCCCAGGCTATGGTAGATCGTCGCCAGCATGTCTTCCGGTGAGACCGGGTTGGATGCCGGGTAGGCCGCATCTTTGTCGCTGCTGCCGTAGACCTGTCCGCCACGGATCCCCCCTCCCGCCAGGATCGCGGATTGGACGCGCCCCCAGTGGTCACGCCCCTGCGTCGAATTCAGCATGGGCGTTCGCCCGAACTCACCGTACATGGCTACCAGGGTTTCATCCAGCAGGCCTCGTTCTGACAGGTCGTCCATCAGCGCCGCGAATCCGGGATCGAGGGACTTCAGGCAATACGGTTCGGTCAGCATGGACGTTCCCGCGTGGTTGTCCCACACGTTCGACACAACGCCGTTCGCGAAAACGGTCATCCACGAGATCGTTACCAGCCGCACACCCGCTTCCACCAGTCTGCGCGCCAGAAGCATCGATTCGCCCCATTCGTTCCGGCCATACTTGTCGCGTAGTGCCGGGTCTTCCTTGTCCAGATTGAAGGCATTCTGGGCAACGGAAGACGTGAGCATTCGGACCGCTTGATCACGATAAAGATCAATGTTTCGGGACGCCGCCAGTTGGTCGTAGCGTCGTTCCACCTGATCGATCGTGCGGACCAGTCCCTGACGTGCCAGCAGTCGTGTGTTGCTCAGGTCTTCCAGCAACGACATCGTGTGAGTTGGCTTTTCCGTTGAGCCCCCCGCTGCGGCCGCGATTTCCATGGGATCATGGGCCGCACCGAGCCAGCCAGCGTGAGTTCCCGAGTAGGTGACGCCGCTATGACCGATGGGGCGAGGGATGGTCACGGCAGCAGGAAGGACCCCCGGCTTCGAGAAGGCCGAGACCATCGACCCCAGGTTCGGTGCATCCAGACGATTGCGCTGATTTCGAGGGACGACGAGCGTATTGTTCACGCGTCCGGTTAACGTCCGATAGACGCTCGGTTCATGATTGTCGCTGTCGTGGGTTAATGAGCGGACGATGGCCAGTTTGTCGGTGTGCCGCGCGAAGTTCGGCATGTGCTCGCAGACGTCGATGCCCGGCGTCACCGTCTGGATGGGCTTGAACAGGCTGCGCATGGCTGACGGGGAATGCGGCTTCATGTCCCACAGATCCTGCTGAGGGGGGCCACCCCAAAGGTAGATCAAGATGCAGGACTTTGCTTTACCAGCGGGAGTACTGGCAGCCGAGGGGGAGCCGTTAGCACGCAGTTGGTCGGCCCGCAGCAGTTGAGGAAGCGTCACGGCCCCTAAGCCGAACTGACCCAAACGTAACATGGCGTCGCGACGGTGCAACATGGTGGTGGCTCATTCAGTGGTCGTTGAACGCGAGGCTGCCAATTGATGGTATCAATCGTTATTGATGCGATCAATGTGCATTCGTGCGAGTGAACCATCCGCCAGGAATCTCCTCCGCAGGGGGCAGCGAGTCAGGCTGGGTCGACGGACACGTTCAGGTCCGTCTTACTGCAGATCAGCGTCGTAGGTGATTCGCTGGTTCTTGACGAGGCGGTCGCATTCGATCGTCAGGGTGGGAGCGGAACCTCCTGCATCGATCGTGAATTCTTTCACTTCTCCTGGAAGCAGCCCCTTGAGTGACTCCTTCGACCGAATTCCGTTCACTGCGGGGTGCGCGTCGTAGTAGATTGGCGCGATTCCGTCGTTCCGGACTTCGACTTTCGCTGCTGTTGCCGTGGCCTCAAATCGGGTCACGCGGAAGCGGTAGCCGCACGCCAGACTGGCGTCGCGAATGCGTGCGGGTGGTTGATGACGGGGCTGGGCATCTCCGATCATGAACGAAATATGGAAGCGGGCTGCATGTTGCTCAAAGGGGATCCCGTGCGGGCCCTTCGCGGAGAGCGCGGCCGTCTGATCGATCTTCTCGAAAAAGCTGAACTCGCCCCCCGTCGGGGCAATCTTCCAGCGGTCGCGCCGCAGCGCTTCCCAGTTGGGCTCGTTGTACTGGCTGTGTTTGGCATGGTTGAAGGAGTCGTCAAAGACTCCAAAGGGCAGGTCCAGCAGTTGTGGATCCGAAGCGAAAGGGGCATGATCCCCCGCGGCATCGACCGAAATCATCCAGGGAGTCTCTCGGAATGTTTTCCCCAGGTGCAGGGCAAATTCGGATTGAAACTCGCGTGAGGGAAACGTCTGGCCCAGCTTCATGGGACCGTCGTAGATGTGGTATTCGGCCCACAATCCGAATCCAACTTCCACAAAGGCGATCCGGGGATCTCGATCGTATTTGTCTGCAAACGTCGTAAAAAATTCGAGGACGAACCGGCGGAGTTCAGGGTGCGACCAGTCCGGAAATCCCGTCGTTTTATTCTCGCTCTTGCCGGTGGTCTCTTTGTAGTCGGGTAACTTTTTGATGTAAGCCGGAACCCCGGTCGGCTTTGCCACGTAGGTGTCGTTCCAGCGAATGATCGCCTGATGACCGCGTGAAGCGACGGCGTCGAGTAACTCTTCCAGAACGCTCCAGTTGTATTGACCCTTCTCCGTGACAATCTGGTCGTACTGGAGATAGCTGTATTCCAGCTGGATCGGCGCTGTCTTGACCGCCCCGTTGGTGGCCCACAGGACAATCCCCGTCATGGGCTGAACAGAATCAATCTTCGCCGCGAGTTTCACCGGCCGAAAGTCGTCGGCCGACATCACCGGACCGGTCGCGTGAAGGATCAGCAGAGTAATTAACGTAGAGAGACACCCCAGGGAAGGAGCGGGAAGTTTGAAACGCGTGGCTGCTTGACCGCATTCGCTGACTGGCGTGGACATAGGGTAAGCTGCTTTCCATTTCGATGCTTGCGACGATGTTTTGACCGCACGGGAAGTTCAAGGGTAGACAGTCATGCTCATCGATGCGAGTCCTGCGGAAGCGTCCTTCCGGGGGCTGGGCTCCTGACGACGTTTTACTCCCGACCGATTTGATTCGAGGTTCCGGCAAGCGTAGAGTTCGCAGTCATTCCGTCCACT